>JAXDFS010000097.1:0-13018 GCA_034665465.1 Solirubrobacteraceae bacterium | reverse complement strand
AGACCGGCCTGGACTGCTCGGTCGGCATCGGGCCCAACCGGCTCGTCGCGAAGGTCGCCTCGGATGCCGAGAAGCCGCGCGGCTTCGTCTGCAACACCCGCGAGCAGGCCTGCGAGCGCTTCGGCTCGCGCCCGCCGGGGCTCGTGCCCGGGATCGGCCCGAAGACGGCCGCGCGGCTGGAGCGCCTGGGGATCGTGACGCTCGCCGGGCTCGCCGCCGCGGCGCCCGACCTGCTCGCAGCCGAGTTCGGTTCGAACCACGGCCCCGACCTGCAGCGCCGCGCGCGGTTCGAGGGCTCGGGCGCCGTGACGCCGGTGCGGATCGCGGTCTCCGAGTCGCGCGAGACGACCTTCGACACCGACATCTCCGACCCCGCCCGCCTGGAGGAGATCCTGACCGACCTGGCGACACAGCTCTGCGAGCGCCTGGCCAAGCAGGAGCGCCGCGGGCGCACGATCGCGATCAAGGTCCGCCTCAGCGACTTCGAGACGGTCACGCGAGCGCGGACGATCGCAGCGGCGACGAACGATCCGGCGACGGTCTGCGGCGTCGCGGTCGCCCTGCTGCGCGAGTACGCGCCGGCGCGGCCGGTGCGCCTGCTCGGGGTGCGCGTCGCCGCCTTCGACCACGGCGAGCCCGCCGAGCGCCCCGACGACCAGCTCGCGCTGCCGTTGTAGCGTTCTGTCGATGCCGACGCTGACCATCGCCGGAACCGACGTCTACTACGAGCGCCGCGGCAGCGGCGAGCCGCTGCTGCTCATCCAGGGACTCGGCGGCAACAGCCTGCACTGGGGCGAGAACTTCCTCGGCGCGCTGCAGGACGGCTACGAGCTCGTCCTCTACGACCACCGCGGCGCGGGACGCAGCGGGGTGCTCGAGGGCGAGTGCACGATCGCCGCGCTCGCGCAGGACGCCGTCGCGGTGCTCGACGCGCTGGAGATCGATTCCGCCCACGTCGTCGGCATCTCGATGGGCGGCATGGTCGCCCAGGAGCTCGTGCTCAGTCACCCCGGGCGCGTGCGCACCCTGACGCTTGGCTGCTCGTTCCCCGGCGGGCCCGAGGCGAAGATGACCGACATGGAGGTCGTCGGGATGATCGCCGAGGCCGTGCTGTCGGGCGACGGCGAGCGCGCGATCCGCGTCGGCTACGACGTCATGATCGCCGCCGAGTACGCCGAGGACCCCGCCAACTACGACCTGTACGCGAAGGTCGCCGAGCAGTACCCGGCGCCGATCCCGACGCTCATGGCACAGCTGTCGGCGATCGTCGCCCACGACACGAGCTCGCGGCTGCCGGACGTGTCGGTCCCGACGCTCGTCGTGCACGGCACCGCCGACCGCCTGCTGGACTGCACCAACGGCGAGCTGCTCGCGCGGCTGATCCCGGGCGCGCGCCTGGAGCTCCTGGAGGGCGCGGGGCACATGTTCTTCTGGGAGCAGCCCGAGCGCTCGGCGCAGCTCGTGCGCGACCACATCGCCGCCGCCGCGCACACGTAGACGCCTTCTCAGTCCTCCTGCGGCGCACCGCCGGCGGGCATGGGGGTCAGGTCGCTGACCGGGTAGGTCAGCTCCTCGCCGCTGCCGAAGCGCAGGACGACCTGGTAGTCGTCGATCACGCCGACGACGGTCGCCGGGATGATCTGGATGTCGCCGGTGAGCCCGTGCATGCGCAGGACGGCCACGCGGTCGCCCTGCTCGTAGCTGGGGTCCTGCGCCACCGCGTCGCTCAGTACAGCGCGGCCGCCAGCTTGCGGCGCGACTCGCGGGCGAGCGGGTGCTCGACGCCGAGCTCGTCGAGCACCGCGACGATGACCTTGCGCACGCGCTCGCGGTCGGCCTCGCCCAGGCCGCCGTCGGCGAGCTGGGCGAGCAGGCCGTCGAGGCCGTCCTCGAGCTCGCCGTCGTCGAGCAGCGCGAAGGCGTCGCGCACGGCCGGCAGCTCCTCGCCCTCGAGCTCGATGCGCGCGGCCAGGCCGTCGCCGCGGAAGCTGCCCGTGACGTTGCCCAGGTTCTCGAGCGCCGCCTCGCGGTCGCCGTTGCGGTAGTGGATCTGGGCGAGCGCGAAGTTCGCGTCGACGTTCGCCGGCTCCTTCTCGATGATCGCGCGCAGCGACTCCTCGTCGCCGGATTCGAGCAGGATCTGGGTCTCGGACGGGACGAGCCCGTCGAAGAAGGCCTCGACCTGGCTCGGCGGCTGGGCGCCGACGAACTCGGCCGTGACCTCGCCGTTGACGAAGGCCTTGACGGCCGGGATCCCCTGGACGTCGAACTGCTCGGCGATGGCGGGGTTCTCGTCGGTGTCGATCTTCACCAGGACGACCTTGCCCTCACGCGCCTCGGCGGCCTTCTCCAGCGACGGCGCCAGCTGGCGGCAGGGCGCGCACCACGGCGCCCAGAAGTCGACGACGACGGGAACCTCGGACGAGCGCTGCAGGACCTCGGCCGCGAAGTCGGCGTCGGTGACATTGATCACGGTCATGGGGGAGAGGTTAGGGAAGGCGCGCCCGCTGCCGCGATCGCCGGGCCGCCCGCCACGAGTGCAAGGCTTCGGGCGTGGCCGAGCGGACGATCGCAGCGCAGGACGTGACGCTCGCGGTCTCCGATGACGGCGAGGGACCCGCGATCGTGCTGTTGCATGGCCTGTCGGCGTCGCGGCGCTACGTCGTCATGGGCTCGCAGGCGCTGCAGCGCGCCGGCCACCGCGTCGTCGCCTACGACGCCCGCGGCCACGGCGCCTCGTCGCCGGCGCCCGCGCCCCACCTGTACGGCTACGAGGAGCTCGCCGCCGACCTGCTCGCCGTGCTCGACGAGCTGGGGATCGAGCGCGCGGTGCTCGCCGGGGTCTCGATGGGCGCCCACACGATCCTGCGCCTGGCGCTGCACCGGCCCGAGCGCGTCGGCGCCCTGGCCGTCATCACCCCGGCCTACGACCCCGTCGACTTCGACGACCCGCGGCGCCTCGCGCACTGGGACGCGCTCTCGGACGCGCTGCGCGAGGGCGGGATCGACGCGTTCGTGCAGGCCTATGGCGTGCAGCGCCTGCCGGAGGCCTGGCGCGACACGATCGCGACCGTCATGCGCCAGCGCCTGGAGCTGCACGAGCATCCGGGCGCCGTCGCCGACGCCCTGCACGTCACCCCGCGCTCGCGGCCGTTTGAGGACCTGCACTCGCTCGAGGAGATCGAGATCCCGGCGGTCGTCGTCGCCAGCCGCGACGAGGCCGACCCCGGCCACCCGCTCGCGATCGGCGAGGCCTACGCCGAGCTGCTCCCGCAGGCGCGGCTGTTCGTCGAGGAGCCCGGCAGCTCGCCGCTGGCCTGGCAGGGCGGGCGGGTGTCGAAGATCATCGCCGAGCTGGCGGCGCGGGCGGGGGAGTCGTGAGCGCGGCGGCGGGCTACTCCGGCACCCCGCTCGTGCGCAAGCTCGGCTTCAAGGCCGGCATGCGCGCGCACTACGCCAACGCGCCGGACGACTTCGGCGCGCTCGTCGACGAGCTGCCCGGCGGCGTGCGGGTGCTGGCGCGGCCGGCGGCGGGGCTGGACCTCGTGATGCTGTTCGTGCGCAAGCGCCGCGACCTCGAGCGCCGCCTGCCGGGCCTGCACGGCAAGCTCGCCTCCGACGGGATGATCTGGGTCGCCTGGCCCAAGCGCGCCTCGGGCGTCGCGACGGACATGACCGAGGACGTCGTGCGCGACGTGGCCCTGCCGCGCGGGCTCGTCGACGTGAAGGTCTGCGCGATCGACGCGACCTGGTCGGGCCTGAAGCTCGTCACCCGGCGCGAGCTGCGCTGAGAACGACGAACTCCCCGGCCGCACACGCGTGCCGGGGTCGAACGTCGCGTCGGCGGGGCGCAGTGGTCCCGCCGGATGCTCTAGTTGAGGGACTTCTTCAGCGCCGAGGCGGCCGAGAACTTCGCGGCCTTGCTGGCGGCGATCTGAATCGTCTCGCCGGTGGCCGGGTTGCGGCCCTCGCGCGCGGAACGCTCGCTCACGCTGAACTTGCCGAAGCCTGCGACCGCGACCTCGCCTCCTCCGGCGAGTTCTGCGGCGATCGCGTCGAAGGTGGCATCCACGGCGCGCTTTGCATCAGAACCGCTGAGATCGGCGTCCGAGGCCACCTTCTGTGCGAGCTCCTGCTTGGTCATTGAGTGCTCCCGGTTCGGGTACGAGTTGGCCGGAGGCTAACGCCTGCCCCGGCGGTCCGGGGGTCTTTTCGTCGCCGACACGCCGTCAGCAGGGCTTTTCTGGACTGTCAGACGGGCGCCGCGGCGGGCAGGCTGAAGCGCACGCGCGCGCCGGGCTGGTCGTCGCCGGAGGGGTCGTCGACGATCCAGATGCGCCCGCCGTGGGCCTCGACGATCGCCCGCGAGATCGCGAGGCCGAGGCCCGCGCTCCCGTCCGTGCGCGCCGCGCGGTCGGCGCCCTGCTGGAAGGGCTCGAAGATCCGCTCGCGGTCGGCGGCGGCGATGCCGGTGCCCGTGTCGGCGACCTCGATCTCGACGCCCGCGCCGGCGCGCGCCGCTCGCACGGTCACGCTCCCGTCGGCCGGCGTGTGGCGGATCGCGTTCTGGATGAGGTTGAAGAGCACGCGCTGGATGCGCTCGGGGTTCGCGCGCGCCGGCACGAGCGCGGGATCGATCTGGGCGTGCACCGCGATGCCGCCGGCCTCGGCCGCCGGCTGCATCGCCGCGACCGTGTCCTCGACGAGCTCGTCGAGGTCGATGAGGCTCATCGACCATGCCACCGCACCCGCCTCGATCTGGGTGAGCTCGAAGAGATCGTCGATCAGCCCCCCGAGCGCGCGGATGTGGACGCCGAGGCGGCGCATGTACTCGCGCCGCGTGGCGGGGTCGCCGATCTCGTCGTCGACGGCCTCGGCGAGCAGCCGCAGCGCGGTGACCGGCGTGCGCAGGTCGTGCGACACGGCGGCGATCAGCGAGCGCCGCGCGGCCTCGGAGTCCTCGCGCCGGGCCTCGGCGGCGGCCAGGCGCGCCACCATCGCCTCGACCTCCGCGGCGACCTGGGCCAGCTCGTCGACGCCGCCGACGCGCAGGTCGATCTCGCGCTCGCCCGACCCGACGGCGGCCAGGCCGCTGCGCAGCTCGTCGATGTCGTCGATGACGCGGTGCGACAGCAGCCGCCCGGCCCAGAGACCCAGCAGCGCGCTGTAGACGACGGCGAGGCCGGCCAGGATCGCGTCGTGGCCGGAGACGAACATGACCTGCACGAACAGCGCGAGCGCCAGGATGCCCGGGCTGAAGGCGAGCACGGCCGTGACCAGCGCCTGGCGGCGCAGGCTGCCCAGGCGCCGGCGGCGCGCGATGACGGCGTGCGTCGCCGCGACGGTGGCCAGGCCGAGCGGGGCGAGGATCCCGAACGTCCCGAGCGCCCCCGTGCCGTCGTAGACCGCCAGCACGATCGCCGCCATGACCAGCGCCGAGCCGAGCGCGAGGCCGAGGCCGCGCAGGAGCGCCGCGCGGCTCATTGCCGCAGCCGGTAGCCCACGCCCCAGACCGTCTCGATGTGGCGCGGCCGGGCGGGCTCGCGCTCGACCTTCGCCCGCAGGCGCCGGATGTGGACGGTGACCGTCGAGGTGTCGGAGTAGAACGAGAAGCGCCAGACCTGCTCCATGAGCTGGTCGCGCGTGAAGACCTGGCCCGGATGGCGCGCGAGGAAGAGCAGCAGGTCGAACTCGCGCTGCGTCAGCGCGACCTCCTCGCCTGCGACGAGCACGCGGCGGCCCCCGGGGTCGATCTCGATCTCGCCGATGCGCAGCACCGGCTCGGGGCCCTCCTCGCGGGGCTCGTTGCGGCGCAGGACGGCGTCCACGCGGGCGACGAGCTCGGCGGGGGAGAAGGGCTTGACGACGTAGTCGTCGGCGCCCAGGCGCAGCCCGTCGATGCGGTCGGACTCCTCGCCGCGGGCGGTCAGCAGGATGATCGCCACCCGCGGCCCGGCGGTCTCGCGCAGCCGGCGCATGACCTCCAGCCCGTCGATGCCGGGGAGCATGAGGTCGAGCACGACCAGGTCCGGATGCCACGTCGAGACGCGCGCCAGCGCGGCGTTGCCGTCGGCGGCGACGCGCGTCTCATAGCCGGCGCGCTCGAGGTAGCGCGCCACGATCTCGGCGATCGTCGGCTCGTCGTCGACGACCAGGACCCGTCCGCGGCGCCTGTCGCTCATCGGCGCATGATCGCCGGTCGCGCCGGGCGTGATGAGGGCGGCCGCAGACATCGGTTGCGAGCGTACGCCGGAGGTCTTGCAGAAGTACGACGTCCGCGAACGCTGCGCAACTTCGCGGCGACGGCCGTCGTTTCACCGTCGCAGGACCCCGCACCCGACCGCAACGAGGCACAGGACGATGGCTCCGACGCTCACACCCAGCACTTCCGCGACGCGCCGCAGGTTCGCGCTCGCAGGCCTCGCCGCGGCCGCCCTCGCCGCCGCGCTCGCGCCCGCGGGCAGCGCGGCGGTCGTGCCGCAGCCGCCGCCCGCGCGCCCGGCCCCGCTGCCCAATTACGTGACCAACGGCAGCGTCAACGCGCTTGCGCGCGACGGCGGCACGCTCCTGCTCGGCGGCGCGTTCACCCGCATCGGCCCGCCGACCGGTGGCGGCGTCGCGCTGGACCCGACGAGCGGGCTGCGCGCGACGGAGTTCCCCGACGTGCGCGGAACCGGCTTCGCGGTCGTCCCCGACGGCGCCGGCGGCTACTACCTCGGCGGCCACTTCGACGCCGTCGGCGGCCTCCCGCGCGAGAACCTCGCGCACGTCCTCGCCACGGGCGCAGTCGATCCGGCCTTCAGGCCGGCCATCGACGGCGACGTCCTCACGATGGCGCTCACCGACGGGCGCCTCTACATCGGCGGCGACTTCCTGCACGTCGGCACGGCCATCCGCCGCCGCATCGCCGTCCTCGACCCCGCCACGGGCGGCGTGGGCGAGGGCTTCAACCCGGGCGCCGACAAGAGCGTCCAGGACCTCGCGATCGCGGGCTCGCGCCTGCTCGTCAACGGCCGCTTCACGGGGATCGCCGGGCACAGCCGCAGCGGCATCGCCGTCCTGGACTCCTCCACCGGCGAGCTCGACCCGTCCTTCGACGCGGTCCCCAACGGCCAGGTCGACGCCGTGCTCGCCCTCGGCAGCCGCTTCTACATCGGCGGTGCCTTCACGGAGGTCAGCGGGCGCAGCCGCGCCGGCCTGGCGGCGTTCGACATCGACACGGGCGCGCTGGACAACACCTTCAGCCCGTCGACGAACGGCAACGTCTACAACCTCTCGACCGACGGGACGCGGATCTTCGTCGCCGGCCACTTCACCGAGATCGCGCGCAGCTTCAACAACGCGGTCGCGTCGCTGGATCCGGTCACCGGCGAGGCCAGCCAGGACTTCCGGCTCTTCCTCGACAAGGACGCCTACACGCTGACGATCCTCGGCCCGCGCCTGTTCATCGGCGGCGAGTTCACGAAGGTCAACGAGCAGCCGCGCAACAAGCTGGCGGCCGTCGACATCACCACCGGCGCCGTCGATCCCGGCTTCGACCCCGATCCCGACGACGACGTCTACGGGCTCGCCCTGACCGGCGGCCGGCTGATCGCGGCGGGCAAGTTCACGAGCGCGCCGCGGACGAAGGCGCTGAACCTCGCGGCCGTCAGCGCGAGCACGGGCGTCACGGACCCCGGCTTCGCCGCCGGCACCGATGGCGAGGTGCGCGCGCTCGCGGTCTCCGGCGGGCGTCTGTACGCGGGCGGGTCGTTCAAGACCGCCGACGGCGCGCCGCGGGCCAACCTCGCGAGCTTCGACGCGGCGACCGGCGCCCTCGGCCGCCTGTCGGTCGCCCTGAACGGCAGCGCCGAGACGCTGGCGGCCGGCGACGGGCGGCTCTACGTCGGCGGCAACTTCACCCGCGCCGGCGGCCGCCTGCATCCCTCGCTGGCCGCGATCGACCTGCGCTCCGACGCGCTCGTCCGGCGCTTCAACGCGCCCCGCAGGCTCAGCCGCTCGACGTTTCGCTTCGCCTCCCCGCGGGCGTTCGTGCCGGCCGGCCGGCGCGTGTTCGTCGGCGGCGACTTCACCGTGTCGCGGCGCGTGAGGCGCAATGGCAAGGCCGTATTCCAGTCGCGCGGCGGTCTCGTCGCCGTGCGCGCCGCCGACGGCGCCGTGGACTGGGGCTTCGACGCGCATACCCAGGGCGGCGTCGAGGCGCTCCTGCGCAACGGCCGCACGCTCTATGTGGGCGGGAGCCTGCAGCGGCGCTCGGGCACGCGGATCGTGCGGCGCAAGGGCAAGATCATCCGCCGGATCGCGCTGTACCGCCGCGGCCTCGTGGCGGTCGATGCCTCGACCGGCGCGCTGAAGCCGCGCTTTCACCCGAGTCCGAGGGGGACGATCTCCCGGCTCGCGCTGACCGCGTCGCGGTTGTACGTCGCAGGCGACTTCGACCGCCTCGCCGGGCGCCGGCGCGACGGGCTGGCCGCAGTCGACCCCGCGACGGGCAGGCTCAGCGCGCTGTTCTCGCCCGAGCCGGCCGGCGGCGACGGCGTGGCCGCGCTGCTCGCCGACGGCACGCACGTCTACCTCGGCGGCGACTTCAAGACGTTCGGGCCGCTGCTGCGCCCCAACGTGGCGATCCTGCCGGCCGACGCGGCGTCGTGACGCTGCGCATCGTCGCCGCCGGTGTCGCCGCCGCGGCTCTCGCGCTGCCCGGCGCCGCGCGGGCCTCCGCAGGCGACGTGGACAGCGGTTTCGGCGCGGGCGGCCTGGCGGCAACGCCGTTCGGACTCGGGGCGCGTGCGTCCGCCGTCGCGCTCGCGCCCGATGGGCGGCTGCTCGTCGCGGGCGCGTCCGCGGTGCGGGAGGCGAGCGCGTCCTGACCGCGCGCTTCAGCGCGGCGGGCGCGCTGGACCCCTCGTTCGCCTCCAGCGGCGCGCGCAGCGATCCCTTCGGCTCCGGCGAGCCGACTCAGCGCGCCGGTGCGGTGCTCGCGCAGCCCGATGGCGGCGTGCTCGTCGCGGCGGCGGCCGGCGACCAGATCGCGCTCGCGCGCTTTCTCGCCGACGGCGCGCCCGACGGCCTCTTCGGCGCTGGGGGCGTGGCACTGCGCGACCCCTCCGGCGGCGGCGGGCTGCCGCCGGGCAGCGGCCCCGCCGCGATCGCCGCGATATCCAGCGGGCAGATCGTCGTCGCGGGCAGCGTCGGCGTCGCTACCGACGACTACGAGTCCGGCGAGCAGATCGTCGTCGGGCGCTTCAGCGACCGCGGCCTTCCCGACCCCGGCTTCGGCCACGACGGCTTCGCGGTCTTCCAGCTCGGCGCCTCGTCGCCGCAGGCACATGCCGCATCGGCCGCCCGCGCGCTCGCCGTGCTGGCGGACGGGCGGATCGTCATCGCCGGCCGCGCGACGGACCGCTCCGGCTCCGAGCGCGCGTTCGTCGCGCGCCTGACGGCCGCGGGCCGGCTGGACACGAGCTTCGGCCGCGGCGGGCGCCTGCTCGTCCAGCTCGGGCGGGCGTCCGCGCGGCGCCGGGCCGACTCGGCACTGAACGCGCTCGCCGTCCGGGCGGACGGCGCGCTGCTCGCCGCCGGGCGCGCGACCGACGTCGCGGGCGACGACGCCGTGGCGCTCGCCCGCTTCACGCCGCAGGGCGCGCTCGACGCGGGCTACGGCCGCGGCGGGGCCGTGCTCTCCCAGCTCGGGACGGCCTCGGCTGTCGCGGCGCCCGCCTCCGCGGCCCGCGCCCTCGTCACGACGCCGGCCGGCGACGCGCTCGTCGCCGGTGGCGCGACGGGTGGCGCCCTCGCCGCCCGCTACGGCGCCGGCGGGCGCCTGGACTGCGGCTTCGGGCACAGCGGCCGGACGCTCGCCTACGGCGGTCCCGGCTTCGACCCGGCCGCTGACGGCGCGGCGGGGGCGCTGCTCGCACCCGACGGCGGGCTCGTGCTCGCGGGGCGCCGCGCCCGCGGCGGACTGCTGCTGGGCCGGCTCGCGTCCGGTCCGCCGCGCGCGGCGCCCGGCGGGGCCGCGCTCAGCACGCTCGCCCCGCGCTACAGCGGCCACGGCCGCGGCTTCGCCTACGCGCTCGTGGACGGGCGCTGCCGCTCGAGCATCGTGCGCTTCGTGATCAGCGCACCCGGCGGGCGCACGATCCGCACGGCCGCCCAGCGCGTGCCGGGCGCGGCCGGGCCGCGGGTCGTCTGCGCGCCGCTGCGCGGGCTGCGCCGCGGCGTGCGCTACCGCGTTCGGGTCACGAGCACGGCGAAGGGCGGCCCGCACGGCCGGCAGCGGACCCTGGGGGCGGTCGCCCCGGCGGTGCCGGCACTGCCGCAGGAGGGCTGCGTGTAGGCCCCGTTCTCGGGGCGCGCACCGTCCTGGATTTTCGTTGCAGGACGACCGCTAGGCAGGACGCCGGCGCCGGTGCGGGCGCGGTTGGCGCGCACGCGCCCGCCTGGCTGGCTGGCGCCACATGGGTCTCCGCCGAGGGTGCGTCGAAGAACCGGGTCCCTGACCGGGAAATTCGACACACCCCCCCCGCGAACGCCGCACCCCCGACCGATCGAGGAAGCGAGCGGTGGCCGCTCTAGGCCGCAGCAGCGGGCGCGGCGGCCCACTCGGCGGCGAGATGGACGATCACCGCGGCAGCCGCGGCCATGTCCTGCACCGAGGCCCACTCGCGCACGGAGTGATAGGCGTGCCCGCCGGTGAAGATGTTCGGCGTCGGCAGCCCCTTGGCGCTCAGCAGCGAGCCGTCGGTGCCGCCGCGGATCGGCTCGCGCAGCGGCTCCAGGCCCTCGGCCCGGATCGCGGCGATCGCGTGCTCGACGACCTCCGGGAACGGCTCGAGGTGGGCGCGCATGTTCGGGTACTGCTCGACGAGCTCGAAGGTCATCGTCGCACCGGGGGTGGCGTCGACGACCGCCTGCGCGGTCTCGCGCAGCAGCTCGGCGTGGCCGGCGAGCAGGTCGTCGTCGAAGTCGCGCAGGATCGCGCGGATCCGCGCGGTGGCGGCATCCCCGCTGATCTCGTGCACGTGGATGAAGCCGTTGCGCCCGGACGTCGTCTCCGGCGTGAGTCGGTCCTGGGGCAGCGCGGCCAGGATCCGCCCGGCGACGCGTGCTGCGTTGACGAGGATCCCCGTCGCGAAGCCGGGGTGGATGTCGACGCCGGTCACCCTGATCGTCGCCTCGGTGGCCGAAAAGGTCTCGTCCTGGATCTCGCCGAGCGAGGAGCCGTCCATCGTGTAGGCGCAGCGCGCGCCGAACGCGTCGACGTCGAAGAGCGTCGCGCCCTCGCCGACCTCCTCGTCGGGCGTGAAGCAGATGCGGATCGTCGGGCGCGGCAGCTCGGGATGGGCGTGCAGGTACGCGACCGCGGCCATGATCTCGGCGACGCCGGCCTTGTCGTCGGCCCCGAGCAGCGTGTCGCCCGACGCCGTGACGATGTCGTGTCCCGCGCGCGACGCCAGGTGCGGCTCGGTCGCGGGATCGAGCACCGTGCCGTTGCGCGGCAGCGCGATGACCCCGCCGTCGTAGTCGCGGTGGACGATCGGCACGACGCCCTCGGCCGGCGCGTCCGGGCTCACGTCGACGTGTGAGACCAGCCCGATGACCGTGCCGGGGTCCCCGCCGCCGGCGGCGGGCAGCGTCGCGGTCACGTAGCCGTTGTCGTCGAGTGCGGCGTCCGTGAGGCCGATGTCGGCGAGCTCGCGGGCGAGGATCGCGCCGAGCTCGAGCTGGCCCGGGGTGCTCGGGCTGGTCGTCCTGTCGCGCGCGGCCTGGGTGTCGACGCGGGCGTAGCGGTCCAGGCGCGCCAGGACGTCGGGGGCGAGCTCTTCGGCAAGGCGCGATGTGTAGTGGGGCACGACCGCAACGCTACCCGGACCGCGGCGCCGCGAGCGAAGTGATGATCCGGCTGGCAAAAAATCTAGATATGCCACAATCTGAGACGTGGCATGGCTGACACAGCTCACGAACCGACCCCCGGCGGGCGTCTGATGGCAATCGACTCCCACGGCGGGCGCACGAGCGCGATCGAGGACTACGCGAAGTCGATCTACTCGCTGCAGCAGGCCGCCGGCGGCGAGGCGGTGAGCACGAACGCGCTGGCCGAGCGCTGCGGGGTCACGCCGGCCTCGGCGTCCGCGATGCTCAAGAAGCTCGCCGAGCGCGGCCTCGTCGACCACGAGCCCTACCACGGCGTGCGGCTGACCGCGGCCGGCGAGCGGCTCGCGCTGGAGATGCTGCGCCACCACCGCCTGCTCGAGCTCTACCTCGCAGAGCACCTCGACGTCCCCTGGGACCGCGTGCACGAGGAGGCCGAGGCGCTGGAGCACGTGCTCTCCGAGGACCTCGAGGCGCGCATCGCGGCCAAGCTCGGCGATCCGACGCACGACCCCCACGGCGACCCGATCCCCGACCGCGACCTCGTCATCGACGAGGGGCACACCGAGGCGCTCGACAGCCTCGCGGTCGGCGCCGGCGGCCGCTTCGTGCGGGTGTCCGACGCCGATCCCGCGATGCTGCGCTATCTCGCCGAGCGCGGGATCGCGCTCGGCGACCGCTGCCGGGTCAGCGCTCGCCAGCCGTTCGACGGCCCCATGACGGTCAGCTTCGGCGACGCCGAGCACGTGCTCGGGGGCACGCTCGCGCGCGCGATGCGCATCGAGCTGGACTGACGGACGCCGGGCACATGCCGGTTCGCCCCTTGACGGGGCTCGAACGGGTCGCATACGTTGGCGACGTGAGCGCTCCAGCGGCCCCGACGACCCCGATCACCGCCACCGGCACCGGCGAGCGCAACCTCGACGGGCAGGCGATCGCGATCACCGTCTTCAGCACGATCCGGCCGTGGGGCAACCTCATCGCGCCGATCCCCGGCCGCCTCTTCCTGCCGATCCTGTTCGCGCTCACGCGCAGCATCCCGAAGCTGACCGGCACGCTGCGCGCGCTGTCGTTCATCCACTTCGCCCGCTGGTCGGTCATCAGCCGGCTTCCCTACAACGGCTCGCCGCAGGCCAAGAAGCGC
>JAXDFS010000096.1:0-4976 GCA_034665465.1 Solirubrobacteraceae bacterium | reverse complement strand
GCGGGCGCCAGCCGGGCGGTCCGGGTGCGCGTGCGCCGCTGAGACGCCGGCTCAGGGCAGGCGCAGCCCTGCCGGCAGCTCGCCGGACTCGATCAGGCGATGGATGTCGGCCGCGCGGCGCGGGTTGAGGTAGACGTGGCGCTGGCCGACGCTCGGCTTCTCGCTGAGCAGGCCCGCGTCCAGCAGCGACTCGCCCACCGCATCGGCCAGCGCGCGCTCGTTGCCGGCGAAGCCGCGGGCGAGGTGGCTGAAGTCGGTGTGGTAGCCGCCCCATTTCCCCATCCCGTTGAGGCGCTGCAGGATCCGCCGCGCTATGCGACGGGCGGGGTCGGGATCGTCGTGGGGGCGCGCGGCGCCCGCGCCTGCCGGGGCGAGGATCGCGAGCGCCGACTCCTCGAGGGCGGCCACCGAGTCGCCGTCGGCGGGACGGCCGCCCAGCCGCGCCACCGCCTCGGCGCTGCGCAGGGCGGGGGCGATCGGCGCGCGCCAGTCGCCGGCGTCGGACAGCACGTGGCCGGGGAGCGCCAGCGCCCGGGCGCGCAGCCGCGCAACGGGCGCGACGTGCTCGTCGAAGGCGACCGCCGCCAGCTCGGCGTCCTCCTCGGCGTCCGTCGGGAGGCGCAGCGCGAGGTGTCCTTCGAGGCTGCCGGCCTCGAGTACGAGGTCGCCCGGGCCGCGCGGCGGGCGCAGCTGCGCGATCTCCACGAGCGCCCCGGTCGCCGCCGCGACGGTGAGCCAGGCCCGCTCGGGGGCAGCGCCGGGATCGGCGCGCAGGGCGACGGGCACCGGGAGCACCGCCACCAGCGCGTCCGCCAGCGCCGCGATCACGACGGTCACCGGCTCCTCGCGGCCCGAGCGCGCGAGCCCGAGCTCCGCCTGCGAGCGCGCGAGCTCGTCGCGCAGCAGCGCCCGCAGCTGCGCCGATCGCTCCCGCGGGGCGGCGGTGCCGCCGGCGTCCTCGAGCGTCGTGGCGAACAGGCTCATGGCCGTCGAGTATCGAGCCTGCGGGGCCGCCGGCCGATAGCTAGGGTCGCTCGGATCTCCGACTGGTTCGAGCACTTCGGCTTCGCAGAGGTCGCCGCCGACCTGCTGATCGGCGCCTACCCGCAGGACGCCGGCGACGTCGCGGCCCTGCAGGAGGCGGGGGTGACGCGCGTTCTGAACCTCGTGCAGGACGTCGAGTACGACGAGGGCGGGCGCGATGCCTGCATGCTGGCGCTCGCGGACGTCGGCATCGAGGAGCAGCGCATCGAGATCATCGACTACGGCAACCTGCTGCCCGGCCACATCGAGCTTGCGACCCGCACCGCGATGGCGTGGCTCGACGAGGGCGAGCGCGTGTACGTGCACTGCCGGGCCGGCATGCAGCGCTCGGCGACCGTCGCGGCGGCGCTCGTGATGCTGCGCGACGGCCTCGAGCTGCCCGCCGCGCTGGAGAGCATCCGGGCGCGCAAGCCGAGCGCCAACCCCCTGGCGCACCAGCGCCAGGACCTCGCGCGCTGGTGGGTCCGCCGCAACAGATGATGCGATCCGTCAGGACCGGTGCGTAGCGTGCGACCTCACATCATGGAAGCTGCCACCCCTCTCCCCCTCGCCCGGGTCCACGTCGTCAACGGCCGGCTGGCGATCGACTGGCTCGTCGTCGACGACGAGACGACCGTCCGCCTGGCCGCCGACCGCGACGATCCCACGCGCTTCGTGGTCGAGGCGATCGAGATCGGCGCCCGGGTGCTCGACCGCGAGCAGACCGGCGCCAACGCCGAGTTCGTGCGGGCCGAGTTCGAGAAGACGGCGCGCGAGCTCGACGGCGAGTTCGTCGAGCGCGCCCGCAAGGTCGCCGAGCGACTCGACGCGAAGGTCGACGAGGTCTTCGGGCCCGAGCACGGGCACGTGACCCGCGCGCTCGCCAAGCACTTCGGCGACGAGTCCTCGGTCGCGGTGCAGCACCGCATCAGGGCCGTGCTGACGGAGGTCTCGGGGCAGATGCGCGAGGACCTGCGCAAACAGTTCTCCTCCGACAGCACGTCCAACCCGCTGCACGGCTTCCAGAACGCCCACCTCGCGGCGACGCGCCAGATCGCCGGCCAGCAGGCCGACCAGATGCGCGCGATGAACGAGAAGCTCGAGCAGATGAACCTCGAGCTCGCCCGGCTGCGCGCCGAGAAGGCTAAGCTCGCCGAGATCGCCGCCGTCGAGGACCGCGGTACCGCCAAGGGGCGCACCTACGAGGAGGCCGTGGCCGAGGCGCTGGAGGCGATCGCCGCCGCCCGCGGCGACGACTGCGACGCCGTCGGCGACCTGCGCGGGGAGGGCGGCAAGAAGGGCGACGTCGTCGTCGCGATCGACGCCTGCGCCGGGCCGGCGCGCGGCAGGATCGTCTTCGAGGCCAAGAACCGCAAGCTGTCCAAGAACGACGCGCTGGCCGAGCTCGACGGGGCGCTGGAGACGCGCGCCGCCGACTACGCCGTGCTGGTCGTCTCCAGCGAGGGCAAGCTGCCCGCGCGCACGCAGCCGCTGCGCGAGTTCAACGGCGACAAGCTGTTCGTGACCTTCGACCCCGAGGACGGCTCGACGCTCGCGCTCGAGGTCGCCTACGGGCTGGCCCGCGCCCGCGTGCTCATGGCGCGCTCGGCCGACAGCGGGATCGACACCGGCGCGCTGCGGGCCGAGGTCGAGCGCGCGCAGGGCGCGATGGAGCACGTGCGCCGCATCAAGTCCCAGCTGACGAACGCCACGACCGGCATCGAGGAGGCGCGCAAGATCCTCGACGCGATGGCGGCCGACGTCCGCGGCCACCTGGCGGCCATCGAGGTCCTGCTGGCGGCCGCGGGCAGCGCCGACGAGCTCTGACCGGCAGGCGCGCCCTGGGTAGCCTCAGGGCCATGACGCGATCGGTCATCTTCGACTGCGACGGGGTCCTCGTGGACACCGAGCTGATCTCCAACACGGTGCTCGCCGGCCTGCTCACCGACGCCGGGTTGCCGACGACGTTCGAGCAGTGCATGGACATCTACCGCGGCCGCTCGATGACGTCGGTCATGGTGCTCGCGGCCGAGCGCCACGGCGCGCCGCTGCCGTCCGACGTCCCGGATCGCTACTACGCGGCCATCGCGGAGGCGTTCGCCCGCGAGCTCGAGGCGGTCCCGGGCGTCGTCGCGGCGCTGGACCGGATCGCGCTGCCCTCGTGCGTCGCGTCCAGCGGCCCGCATCACAAGATGGCCGTCACGCTGCGCTGCACCGGCCTGTGGGACCGCTTCGAGGGCCGGGTCTTCAGCGCGACCGAGGTCGCCGCCGGCAAGCCCGCGCCCGACCTCTTCCTGCACGCGGCGCAGCGGATGGGCTTTGACCCGGCGAGCACCGCCGTCGTCGAGGACAGCGTCCCGGGCATCGAGGCGGCCCGCGCCGCCGGCATGCGCGCGCTGGCGTTCGCACGCAACAACGCGGCCGACGCCGAGGCGCTCGTGGCCGTCGGCGGCGAGCCGTTTCACGACATGGCCGAGCTGCCGGGCCTGCTCGCGGCCTAGCCGTGCCCGGCGACACCGTCGCGCGGCGGGTCGTCGTCAGCGGGCACGTCCAGGGCGTGTTCTTCCGCGATCAGACGCGGCGCACGGCGCATCGCCACGGCGTCGCCGGCTGGGTGCGCAACTGCGCCGACGGCACCGTGGAGGCGCATCTCGAGGGCCCCGCGGAAGCTGTGGCCGAGGTCGTCCGCTGGTGCCGGCAGGGCCCGCGCCACGCGACGGTCTACGAGCTGCGCGTGCGAGATGCCGAGCCCGAGGGGCTCGGCGGCTTCCAGATCCGCTGAGGGCGGGCCGCGCCCCGCCGCACGCCGAGCTACTTCGACGCGCTGGGGTTGACGGCGACCGTGATCGTCCCGCGCAGGCCCGTCGCCGCCAGGCTGCCGCCGCGCGTGGAGATCTTCAGCGTCGACTTCGACCCGCCCTGGCGCAGGTAGATGCTGTCAGCGTTGTGATGCGTCAGCGAGTTGGGGTCCTTGGTGTAGGGCGACAGCCGGTAGACCTGCGCGCTGATCGACTCCGGGAAGAACAGCTGGCCGTTGTGGGAGACGCGGCCGCCGGAGTACTTCGAGCCGTGCGCCGAGCCGCCGATGTGGACCTTGGCGTGGATGTGCGGCGTGCGGCCCTGGTAGAAGCCGGGATAGACGGTCTTGAACTCGGCGGCGCCGTGGGCGTCGGTGAGCTGCACGCCGCGCAGCCAGGTCTGACCGGAGGTGCGGTTGGAGCTCTCGTCGGAGTACCTGCCGGTGGCGTCGGCGTGCCAGATGTCGACGGCGGCGCCCTTGACGACCTTGCAGGTCTTCGCGTCGACGACCTTGATGCGCAGCAGCAGCGCCACGCCCGTGCGGTTCTCGACGATGCTCCTGCGGATGCGCTCGAGGTCGACGTAGAAAGGGCCCTCCTCCTGTTCGGCCGTCAGCGCGCAGGCGCTCGCCGCCTCGGCCACGCTGACCGAGTCGCCGGGGCCGCCGAGGCGCAGCCCGCCGGCGAGCACGGCGCCGGCACCGACCGCGCCGATGGCGCCGATCGTCTGCCGGCGTGTGAGGTGGTGGTCCTGATCGGACATCGAGGTGCTCCTTGCGTCTGCTCGTGGTGGTGACGCGACCACCTTCGCGAGGCCCGCTGGGAGCAGGCCGGGCGCTTGCTGGGAGTCTGCTGGGAGCGGCGCCGGAGCGCGCCGCTAGCGAACTTCGGCCGGCTCGTCCTTGCCCTGCAGACGCTCGCGCCCGCGCTGGACGGCGGCGATGAACTTCGAGAGGTTGACCTCGAGCGTGTTGAGGATCTCGTCGGCGTAGTCCTCGGCGCCGAGGCGGATCTCGCGCTCGCGCGACCGGGCGTCCTCGATGATGTCCTCGGCGGCGCGCTCGGCCTGCTTGGTGACCTCTTCCTCGCTGACGAGCTGGTTCTGGCGCTCGCGCGCCTCCTTGACGATCCGCTCGGCCTCGCGCTTGGCCTCGG
>JAXDFS010000095.1:0-4571 GCA_034665465.1 Solirubrobacteraceae bacterium | reverse complement strand
TGTTCGCCCTGCTCGGGATGCTCGTCTCCTCCCCGGAGGCCGCCAACTCGCTCGGCTTCATCGCGGTCTTCCCGCTGACGTTCATCTCGTCGGCGTTCGTGCCGGTCGACTCGATGCCGTCCGGGCTGCAGTGGTTCGCGCAGATCAACCCGTTCACGATCGTCGTCGATGCGATGCGGGCGCTGTGGATCGGCGCGCCCGCCGGCAACAGCGTCTGGGGCGCTGTGGTGTGGGCGCTCTTGATCATCGCGATCTTCGCGCCGCTGGCGGTGGCGCGCTACCGCCGCGCGGCGGCGGGGTAGGCACTCCAGCCGGGTGGGGCGCGCCGCGAGCGGACGATCGTCCGACCCGCGGCGCGCCGGAGCGCGGACGCCCGTCGGATCTTTGCCGCGAAGCGCTGACAAGCGCGCCGCGAAGCGGTTCAATCGTTCGATGCAGCAGCCAAGGACGGCAGCGCCGCCAGCCGGCGCGACGTGTGCCCACCAACATCTTGTCGAGTTCTACGAGACCGACGCGTTCCTGATCGGGACGGTCGCGGACTTCGCCGTGCCCGCCTTGCGCGACTGGGACTCGGTGATCATCGTCGCCACGCCCGAGCATCGCCAGGCGTTCGCCGACGAGATCGGCGCCCGCGGGATCGATCTACAGGCCGCCGAGCGCGACGGCCGCTACCAGGCGTTCGACGCAGCCGAGGTCCTGTCGACGTTCATGGTCGGCGGCGCGCCGGACCGCGATCTCTTCGAGGAGGCCGCCGGCTCGCTCATCGACCGCGCCGCGGCCGATGCCCGTCACGTCAAGGTCTACGGCGAGATGGTGGCCCTGCTGCTGGCCGCCGGCGACGTCCTGTCGGCGATCGCCCTCGAGGACTTCTGGAACGACCTCGCCCAGGGCCGCGACTTCTCGCTGCTGTGCGCCTATCCGCTGGAAGGCTTCGACACTGCCGACCGCGGCGTGTTCAGGCGCATCTGCGAGCAGCACAGCACCGTGATCCCCGCCGAGGCCTACACGCTGGCCACCACCGCCGACGAGCAGGAGCGCGTCGTCGCCGCGCTCCAGCAGGAGAACGCCGCCCTGCGCACGGAGCTGCGGCGGCGCCGGCATCGCGCCGTTCGCCACGCCGCGGCCAGCCTGCCGCACGCCTGACCTCCGTCCTCCTCCCGTACGCTCGCGGGCAATGGCCGACGGCCGCCCACGCCTGCCAACCCCCGGAGCCAAGCGCGCGATCGTCGTCGGCGCCGGCTCGTTCGGCACCGCCGTCGCCGTGCTGCTCGCGCGCGGCGGCTTCCGGACGACGCTGCAGACGCGCACCGGCGAGCAGTGCCGGCGGCTGGTCGCCGACCGCGAGAACCGCGTCTACCTGCCGGGGGTCGACCTGCCCGCGGGGTTGCGCGTGGAGAGCATCGAGGCTGGGCTGGGGCGCGCCGACTACGTCTTCCTGGCGCTGCCGTCGGGCAGTATCGGCGACACGATCCGCGACCTGACGAAGGCCGGCCTGGCCGGGCGCACACCGGTGATCTCGCTGGCGAAGGGACTCTCGCCGCCGCACGGCGTGGCACCGACCGTGCTGCTGCGCCAGCGCTTCGGCGAGGGCCGGGTGGCCTGCGTCGCCGGCCCCTCGCACGCCCGCGAGATGGTCAGCGAGGGCGCGGGGCTCGTGGCGGCGTCGACCAACGAGGAGCTCGCGCGCGCGCTCGCCGGGGTCTTCATTCGCGCCGGGGTGGTGTGCGAGCAGTCAAATGACCCGATCGGCGTCGAGCTCGCGGGCGCCGCGAAGAACGCGGCGGCGCTGGCCGCCGGGGCGACCGAGGCGCAGGGACTCAACGCCGCGGGCGCGGCCGCAGGGCACATCTTCGCCGAGGTCTGGCGCTTCGCCGAGTCCCAGGGCGCGCGGCCGGAGTCGATGCTCGGCCTGGCCGGCACCGGCGATCTCGTCGCGACCGTGCTCGCGCCGCAGAGCCGCAACCGCCGCGCCGGCGAGCTGCTCGCGGCCGGCGTGCCTACGGCCGACATCCCCGAGCGCGTCGGGCAGGCGGTCGAGGCCCTGTAGACCGTTCCGCTGCTCGCCTACGCGCTCGCCAACGCCGGTCTGGACGCCCCGGTCACCGACGGGCTGGCCAAGCTCATCGCGGGCGAGCTGCCGCTCGAGGACTGGGTCGCGCTCGTGCGCACGACGGTGCCGCCCCCGGCGCGCTGGCGCCGGCCCGTCGCACCCGGCTTCTGGACGCGCCTGCAGGCGCGGCTCAGCCGCCGCCACGAAGCGCCAGAGTCGTGACGACCGCCTCGTAGACGCCGGCGCCGTAGGAGGCCTCGGCGACGCGCACGTTCGGACGGCTCGCCGCGACCGCGCGCAGCGTCGGGTCGCGCTCGAGGGCGTTGGCGACGAACCAGAACGTCCCGACGTGGGCGGCGGTCTCGAGGTCCTCGCGCGAGTCGCCGACCGCGATCGTGTCGGCCGCGGTCAGTTCCCGGGCGCGCATGTGGCGCGCGACGCCGTTGGCCTTCGACGCGCCGCGCGGGACGAGGTGGTAGGCGCGCACCTCCTCGAGCGCGACGAGCCGCGGCGAGCGCCGGTGCACGCCGCCGTTGTCCACGAGCCGCAGCGCGCCGTGGCCGTGCTCGGCCAGCAGCGCGTCGGCCTCGGCGGCGTCGACGAGGCCGCGGAAGAGGTGCGACACCTCGCGGTTGCGGTGCCACGGGTCGTGGTACTCCAAGCGCCCGTCGTAGTGCTCGAGCAGCAGTGCCGGCGCGCCCATCGCCTCGATCTGGTCGTGGATCGTGCCGTGCTCGCCGGGCATCAGCTCGCCCGTCAGCCACAGCTCCTCGCCGTCGAGCACGAGGCAGGACCCGGCCTCGAAGATGTAGGACTCCTGCCCGATCAGCCGCGCGTCCTCCATCACCTGGGCCTTGCGGCGCCCCGACATGAGCACGACCTCGGCGCCGGCACGGTGACAGGCCTGCAGCGCGCGCACGCCCTCCAGCGTGAAGGCGCCGTGGGCGTCGCGCAGCAGCACGCCGCCGGGGCCGAGCAGCGTGGCGTCGAGATCGACGTAGAGCGCTCGCACGGCGCTACTCGGGGCGGCTGTACGGAGCGCGCAGGGACACGAGTGGCGGGCGCTCGGGGAGGCCCGAGCCGGCCGCGGCGCCGTCGAGCAGCCGGCCCTCGCGCCGCATCCGGCTCGTCACTGCGCCGAGCACCGCGGCCGCCATCGGCCGCAGGTCCTCCAGGCGCTGGTGGCGGTTCTGGCGCACGTCGAGGTCGACCTGCGCGAGCGCATCGATGCCGACGTCGGCGTGGACGTCGAGCAGCAGGCCCATCTCCACGGCGTAGCCGGTGCAGAATGCCATCCGCTCGAGCAGCTCGCGACGAGCGGCGAACTCTCCCGCCAGCGGTTGGTGCACGCTCGCGAGCTCGGGATAGAAGGCCGCCAGCAGCGGGCGGGCGGTCAGCTCCGTGACGCGGCCGCCACCGGTGGGCTCCGCCGAGGCGCCGTTGGCCTTGAACGGCCGGCGGTAGAAGCCCTTGACGAACTGCACGCCCGGCTCGCAGACGAGCGGCCCGAGCAGGCCGCAGGCGAAATGCGCGCCGAAGTCCTCGGAGTCGGCGTCGACGAAGCACACGAGGTCGCCGGTGGCGACGCTGAGCGCGCGCCACATCGCGTCGCCCTTGCCGATCGCCGGGCCGAACTCGGGCAGCAGCTCGGACGGATTGATCACGTCGGCGCCGAGCGCAGCGGCGATCGAACCCGTGCCGTCGCGCGAGTCGCCGTCGACGACGAGCACCTGGTCGAGGACGCCGGCCTCGCGCAGCGCGACGAGCGGCGCGACCACGCTGGCGATCGTCGCGGCCTCGTCGAGCGCCGGGACGCAGACGGAGATCGTCTCCTCGCGGACCGCGCGCAGGCGCGCGGCCGGAAACTCCGCGTGATGAAACGAGCGCATGGTCGCAGGCCGGCTCAAGGCGCTCGTACTATGGCAAGCGGTGTCCGTCACCCCCGAAGCCCATCCCTGGAGCCAGCTGCTGGACGCCGGCCGCGCCGACGCGCGGCTCGTCCGCGAGGCCTTCGAGGGCGCCCGCGAGCCGGTCACCGAGCCGCTGCCCGACACCCTGCACCCGGCGCTGCTCGCCGCCCTGCGCGGCGCCGGGATCGAGGCGCTGTGGTCCCATCAGGCCCAGGCGCTGCAATGTGCCTGGGAGGGGCCGACGATCGTCACGACCGGCACCGCCTCGGGCAAGTCGCTGTGCTTCAACCTGCCCACGCTCGACGCGCTCTGCCGCGACGCCAAGGCGCGGGCGCTGTACCTGTATCCGACCAAGGCGCTCGCGCAGGACCAGGCGCGCGCGATCAACGCGTTCGGGCTGACCAGGCAGGTGCGCCCCGCGATCTACGACGGCGACACCCCGCGCGAGCAGCGCACGCAGGTGCGCCGGCGCTCGAACCTCGTCCTGACGAACCCCGACATGCTGCACATGGGGATCCTGCCCCACCACCGCCAGTGGGGCGACTTCTTCTCGAACCTCGCGGTCGTCGTCGTCGACGAGGCGCACGTCTACCGCGGCGTCTTCGGCTCGC
>JAXDFS010000094.1:0-8388 GCA_034665465.1 Solirubrobacteraceae bacterium | reverse complement strand
AGACGGTCGAGGAGGCCGAGGAGTACATCCAGGCCCTCCTGCCGCGCGTCTCCTCGGTCGACGGCGTGGACGTCGCGATCTGCGTGCCGTTCACCGCCCTGCAGGCGATGGTCGACTCCACGCGCGGGTCGCGCGTGGAGGTGTTCGCGCAGAACATGCACGAGGCGACGCACGGCGCCTACACCGGTGAGATCTCGGCGCCGATGCTCACCGAGATCGACGTCCACGGCGTCGTGCTCGGCCACTCCGAGCGCCGCCAGTACTTCAACGAGACCGACCGCGCGCTGTCGCACAAGGTGCTCGCGGCGCTGGGCGCCGGCCTGAAGCCGATCCTCTGCGTGGGCGAGACCGAGGAGGAGCGCGAGCGCGGCGACACCGAGCGCAAGCTGCGCCACCAGGTCCAGGAGGGCCTCGAGCGCCTGACGCCGGAGCAGATCGCAGAGGTCACGATCGCCTACGAGCCGATCTGGGCGATCGGCACCGGCAAGGTCGCGACGCCCGAGCAGGCGCAGGACGCGATCGCGTTCGTCCGCGCGCTCGTCGGCGACAAGGCGCCCGACGCCGCAGAGGTCGTGCGCGTGCTCTACGGCGGGTCCGTGAACGCGGGCAACGCCGCGGAGCTGCTCGCGCTGCCGGACATCGACGGCGCGCTCGTCGGCGGGGGCTCGCTGGAGGCAGACCCGTTCGCGGAGATCGTCGCCGCGGCGGTCGCGCTCGCCGCGTGACCGGGCTGCCCTCCGTCTGCATCGTCGTCCTCGATGGCTGGGGCCTGGCCCCCGACGGGCCCGGCAACGCCATCTCGCTCGCCGACACGCCGGTCTTCGACGACCTCTGGGCGCGCTACCCGCACACGACGCTGATCGCCTGCGGGCGCGCCGTCGGGCTGCCGGCCGGCCAGATGGGCAACTCCGAGGTCGGCCACCTCAATCTCGGTGCCGGCGCGGTCGTCAAGCAGGACCTGACGCTGATCGACGAGGCCGCCGAGCTGCCCGACTTCGGCGCCAACGAGGCGCTGAAAGCCGCGCTGGAGGGCTCCGAGCGCGTGCACCTCGCCGGTCTCGTGTCCGACGGCGGCGTGCATTCGAGCCTGGAGCACCTCGGCGCGCTGATCCGCATGGCGGCCGCCCACGGCGTGCCCGACCTGGTCATCCACGCCTTCACCGACGGGCGCGACACGCTGCCGACCGCCGGCGCCGAGTTCCTGGCGACGGTCGAGGGCTGGTGCGCCGAGGCCGGGGTGGGACGGGTCGCAAGCATCGTGGGGCGCTTCTACGCGATGGACCGCGACAACCGCTGGGAGCGCGTGCAGGCCGCCTACGACCTTCTTGCCCACGGCCTCGCCGAGCACGAGGCCTCGAACGCCGCCGATGCCGTCCGTGCCGCCTACGCCCGGGGCGAGACCGACGAGTTCGTCGCGCCGACCCGCGTCGGCGCGGAGGGTGCGATCCGCCCCGGCGACTCGGTCATCACGTTCAACTTCCGCCCGGACCGCATGCGCGAGCTCAGCGCGGCGCTGGCGGCGCCCGAGTGCCCGCAGGTCGACCGCCGCGGCGCCGGGCCGGTCGCGCGCTACACGACGCTCACCGACTACGGCGGGATGGTGCGCGGGCATCCGATCGCGTTCGTCGCGGCGCGGCCGGCGGTGACGCTGCCGACCGTCATCAGCGCCACCGGCGGACACCAGCTGCACGTCGCCGAGACCGAGAAGTACCCGCACGTCACCTACTTCTTCGGCGGCGGCAAGGAGAGCCCGGAGGAGGGCGAGCGGCGCGAGGTCGTGCCCTCCAAGCGCGACGTGCCGACCTATGACCACAAGCCCCAGATGAGCGCGCCCGAGGCGACGGAGGCGTTCGTGCGCGCGTGGGGCGAGGAGGAGTTCCGCTTCGCGATCATCAACTTCGCCAACCCCGACATGGTCGGGCACACGGGCGTCATCGCGGCCGCGGTGCAGGCCGTGGAGACCGTCGACGGCTGCCTCGGGCAGATCGTGGCGGCGGTGCAGGGCACCGGCGGCGCCTGCATCGTCACCGCCGACCACGGCAACGCCGACCACATGCTCGAGCCCGACGGCTCGCCCAACACCGCCCACTCGCTGAACCCGGTGCCGTTCATCGTCACCGTCGACGGCGCCGAGCTCGACGAGGCAGGCGGCATCCTCGCCGACGTCGCGCCGACGGCGCTCGAGCTGCTCGGCATCGAGCAGCCGGCCGAGATGACGGGGCGGTCGCTGCTCGTGCACGCAGCGCGGTGACGATCGCCGGCGCCGCGCTGGCGCTCTTCGCCGGCGCCGCGTTGCAGTCGGCGACGGGCTTCGGCTTCGCCCTGGTGTCGGCGCCGATCCTGTTCGCGCTGCTGGGCCCGCGCGAGGCCGTGACGACCGGCGTGCTCGTCGCGATGGCGCTCAACGCGATGACGCTGGCGGCCGAGCGCCGCCGGCCGCAGGTGCGCGGACACGACGCGGCGGCGCTGCTGGCGTGGTCGCTGCCGGGCCTGGCGGTCGGGGCGCTGGCGCTGCGCGAGCTGTCCGAGCACCTGCTGACGGTGCTCGTCGCGGTCGCCGTGCTCGCCGGGCTGGCGCTGCGGATCCTGGGCCCCCGGACGGCTGCGACGGCGAGCCCGCGCGCCTGGCAGCTCCCCGCCGCGGGCCTGACCAGCGGCGCCATGTCCACCGCGACGTCGCTGAACGGGCCGCCGCTCGTGTTCTGCCTGCTGGCGCGCGGCGCCTCGCCGGTGCAGATGCGCGACACGCTGGCAGCGATCTTCATCGTGCACGCGGTGCTCGGCGTGCCCGCGCTGCTGCTCGCGGGAACCTTCGCGACGCCCCAGGCCGTCTGGCTGCTGCTGCTCGCCGGCGTCGCCGGGCAGCTGCTGGGCCGCCGCGCCTTCGGGCGCCTGCGCGGGGAGCACTACGAGCGCGCGGTGCTCGTGGTACTGGCCGTCACCGCGCTGGCGGCGCTCGCGGCGTCGTTCGTGTAGGCCGGCGCTACTCCGGCGTCGCGTGGCCGTTGCGCCGCTGCGCGCCGAAGCCCTGCTGCAGCTGGTCGGCCGGCGGGCCCTCCTGCGGTCCGGGCTCGGGGACCTTGGCGCCCCAGCCGTCGAAGCGGCACTCGCCGTTCTTGGCTCCGAGCGCGACCATGAACGTCACCCAGTCGTTGAGCATCTCGACCGACGCCGTCGACGGCTCGGTGTGGCCGACGACGCGCCAGTGGCGCTTCAGCGGCTTGCCCTCGCCCATCACGTCGGCGGTGAAGTTCGTCCGCGCGCGCAGGGCCTTCAGCAGGTCGCGTGCCTGCCGGCGGCCCGGGGCGGTGAAGGAGAACTCGATCACGAGCAGCGTCTGGGGCCCGACGCCGTGCTCCTCCAGCGCGGCCCATGTGCGCGGGTTCATCTCAAGCTGCTGGGCGAGCAGCTGCCAGAAGCGCTCGCCGGCGGCGTCGCGCGGCTTCATGCCCGCCCGCGCGGATCGATGAGTGCCATCTCGTCGTACGTTAGGCGGAGTCGCGACCGGAGGGAGCCACGCGCGGCCAAGTCGTTGCGCATGCAACCAGAAGTGGCTATGGTTGTGATCATGGCGACGAGCACGGACATCCCCGCGCGGCTGCTGACCGCTTCGGAGCTGCGCGCCTGGAGGGGCATGCTGCGCGCCCATGCGGCGCTCGCCAAGGCGCTCGATGCGCAGCTCGAGGCCGCGCACGGGCTCCAGCTCAGCTCCTACGAGGTGCTCATGTACCTCGCCGACGCCGAGGACCAGCGCATGCGCATGTGCGACCTCGCCTCCACGATCCTGCTCAGCCGCAGCGGGCTGACGCGCCTCGTCGACCGCCTTCAGCGCGAGGGCCTGCTCGAGCGCGTGGCCTGCGCCCAGGACGCCCGCGGCGCCTTCGCGAAGCTCACGCCGCTCGGCCGCGAGCGGCTCGCCGCGGCCCGCGTCACGCACCTCGACGGCGTCCGTGCGATGTTCCTGGACCTCTTCACGCCAGAGGAGCTCGAGCTGCTCGGCACCTCGTGGGACCGCGTCCTCGAGACCGCCGGCCTCGGCTGCTGCAGGACCTGACGCCCGCGCCCGTAGGGTGCGGGGCCGCATGAGCGCCCTGCAGATCCTCCACCGCGACCCGGGCTCGCTCGCGCGGGCGGGAATCCTGCGCACCGCCCATGGCGAGGTGCGCACGCCGGCGTTCGTCCCCCTCGCCACGAAGGGGACCGTCAAGGGGCTGGAGGCGCGCGAGGTCGCCGCGCTGGGCTACGACATGGTCCTCGGCAACACGTTTCATCTCTTCCTGGACCCCGGCCCCGAGCTGATCGACCACTTCGGCGGGTTGCACGACTTCATGGGCTGGCAGCACCCGATCATCACCGACTCCGGCGGCTTTCAGGTGTTCTCGATGGGTCACGGAACGGTCGCCGACGAGATCAAGGGGCGTGCGCCGACCGGCCCGGCGCGGCGCGGACGCGTGCTGGACATCGGCGAGGACGGCGTGCGCTTTCGCTCCTACATCGACGGCTCGGAGCGCTTCATGGGCCCGGAGACGTCGATGGAGGTCCAGGCCGCGCTGGCCTCGGACCTGGCGCTCGTCTTCGACGAGTGCACGCCCTTCAACATCGACCGCGAGTACACGGCCCGCTCGACCGAGCGCACGCACCGCTGGCTGGACCGCTGCCTGGCCTGGCACGAGCGCCACGGCCCGCCCGGCCAGCTCGTCTACGGGATCGTGCAGGGCGGCGTCCACGAGGACCTGCGCATCGCCTCCGCCCAGGAGGTCGCCGCGCGGCCCGTTGACGGCATCGCGATCGGCGGGTCGCTGGGCGCCGACAAGCCGCAGATGTACGAGGTCGTCAGCTGGGCGATCGCGGGCATCGACGACGCCCGCCCGCGCCACCTGCTCGGCATCGGCGACGTCGACGACCTCATCCGCGGCGTCGAGCTCGGGATCGACACCTTCGACTGCGCGATGCCGACGCGGCTCGGGCGCCACGGCGTCGCGATCGTGCCCGATCCCCCGGCCCGTTGGCGCGCCGACCTCACGGGGGCGCGCTGGCGCGAGAGCAGCGAGCCGATCATGGAGGGCTGCCCCTGTCCGGCCTGCAGCGGCGGGCACTCGCGCGGCTACCTGCGCTACCTGCTGCGCAACCGCGAGCTCACGGCCGTGCGGCTGCTGACACTGCACAACCTCGCCTACATCCAGCGCCTGATGGCCGACCTGCGCAGCGCGATCGCGGCCGGGACGCTGGCCGAGCGCGCCGCGGCGCTGCGGGCCGGCGCCCCGCCGGCGCTCGAGCCGTACTAGCGGGACACGGATGGCATTCAAGTCGGGCGCCGCGCCGCCGATGACGTTGCAAAGGCGTGCCCGCCAGGCGCCGTCACTGCGACGACGACTGCCGAGGGCGCCATGCGTGCAGCAACGAACCACGGGACCACCCAGATCGCTGCACGGACGCGGACACGGCGTGCCCGCCGCGGCCTGGCGGCGATGCTGACGCTGCTGGCGGGGGCGGCAGGGCTGCTGGCCGGCGCCGCGCCGGCGAGCGCCATCGACTTCGCGCCGCCCACCGGCGCGCCGTTCGCCTCGGCCGGCTCCGGCCCTGTCTCGATCGCGGTCGGTGACTTCAACGGCGACGGCGATCCGGACATCGCTCTCGCCAACCTCTTCTCGGACTCCGTGTCGGTGCTGCTGGGCGACGCCGGGGGCGGCGGGATGGGCGCTGCGACCATCTTCCCCGTCGCTGGCCAGCCGAGATCGATCGCGGTCGGTGACTTCAACGGCGACGGCGATCCCGACCTCGTCGTCGCCAGCCAGGCCTCGGCCACGGTGTCGGTGCTGCTCGGCGTCGCCGGCGGCGGGAGCTTCAGCGCGGCGACGAGCTTCGCCGTCGAAGCCGGCGCGGACTCGGTCGCCGTGGGTGACTTCAACGGCGACGGCGATCCCGACCTCGCGGTCGCCAACGAGAACTCGAACTCCGTGTCCGTGCTGCTGGGCCTCGCGGGCGGCGGAGACTTCGCACCCGCCACGACGTTGACCGGCGTCCCCGTGTCGACGGCCGTCGCCGTCGCCGATTTCGACGGCGATGGCAACCTCGACATCGTCGCCACCAACTACAGCGCGGGCACGGTGTCGGTGCTGCTGGGACTCGCCGGCGGAGCGGGCTTCGGCGCCCCCACCAGCTTCGCAGCCGGCCAGAACCCGTTCTCGATCGCGGTCGGTGACTTCAACGGCGACGGCGATCCCGACGTCGTGGTCGGCAGCGAGTCCTCGGGCCGCCTGACCGTGCTGCTGGGCGTCGCCGGCGGCGGAGATCTCGCTGACGCCGGCAGCATCGCCGCCGCGGGCTCCGCGGTATCCATCGCCTCCGACGATCTGAACGCCGATGGCGATCCCGACCTCGTCGTCGCCGACTCGAACAACAACCTCGTGGCGGTGCTGCTGGGCCGCGCGGGCATGGGCTTCAGTGCCCCGACGACGTTCCGCACGGGCTCCAACCCCTACTCGGTCGCGGTCGCCGACTTCAACGGCGATGGCGATCCCGACCTCGCCCTCGCCAACATCAGTTCGAACAGTGCGTCCGTGCTGCTGAACACGACGCCGAGGGTCAATCTCTCGGCGGCCGGCCTGGGTCTGGGCTCACAGCCACTCGGGACGCTCGGGACGGCGCAGAGCGTGACGGTCACCAACGTCGGCGAATCGGCGCTTCACGTCAGCCGGACGACGGTCAGCGGCGGGGACTCCGACGACTTCATCATCAGCACGGACAGCTGCACCGACGAGATCGTGGACGTCGGCCAGACCTGCACCGTGCATGTGCGCTTCGCGCCGGCGGCGGTCGGTGCGCGCAGCTCCACGCTGCGCATCGTCAGCGACGCCATGGGCGCCGCGCACACCGTCGACCTGACCGGTATCGCCAGCGACGTGCCGGCGGGCCCGAGCGGTCCGGCGGGCGCGGACGCAGTCGCCGGGCTGCCCGGACCGACCGGTCCCGGCGGCGCGGCCGGCGCGCCCGGCGCGGCCGGCGTGCCCGGTGCGCCCGGCGCGCCCGGGAGCCAGGGCGCTCGCGGTCTCAGGGCCGAGAACACGAGCGTGACCTGCCGGACGCGCGGACGCGGGACGGCCGGGCTGCGCTGCACCGTGTATCTCCCCGCGACCGTCCGGCGTGGCATCGGCGAGGTGCGCCTCACCCGCAACGGCACCGTTTACGCCCTTGGTCACACGCGGCGCGGGACGACGGCGGTCCGTCTCGCCAACAGGCGCCACCTGCGCGCCGGTCGCTACACGCTCGTGCTCATGAGAACCCACTCGGCGCGCCACACGGTGGCCAGGCGCAGCACCGTGCGCATCGGCTGAGCCGTCGCCGGTTGGCGGCCTGCGTCAGCGCCAGTCGAAGTACTCGCGGTGGATGCGCCGGGCGGGCACGCCCGCGGCCCGCAGCCCGACCTGCATGCTGCGCAGCATGCCTCGCGGCCCGCACATGAAGACCGACAGGCCACGCAGGTCGTCGCCCGCGGCCGCCAGGACGCGCTCGGGCGTCAGGCGCCCGTCGGCGCTCGTGTCGATCAGATGCGCGCGCAGCGACTCGTGGCGGTCGGCGATCTCGGCGATCTCGCGGGCGAACGGGGCCTCGCCGTCGTTGGTGTAGAAGAAGTCGACGCGGTGGGGCAGATGGCCGTCGAGCGCACGCAGCCAGCTGAGAAACGGCGCGACACCGACGCCGCCGGCGACCCACACCTGCCGCTCGGTCCCTCGCCAATGGCTGAAGCGCCCGTGCGGGCCGCCGATGACCGCGGGCATGCCGGGCTCGACGAGCTGTGGGACTCGCGACGTGTAGTCGCCGAGCGCCTTGACCGTGATCCGCACCATCGGCTCGCCGGGGGCGCTGGAGATGGTGAAGGGATGGCGGTGCCAGCCGTCCTTGGCCTCGAGGTAGACCATCGCGAACTGCCCGGGCACGAAGTCCATGGGCCTTCCGATCGGCCGCAGCGCGACCTCGACGAGACCCTTCCCGATCTCTCGCACACCGTCGACCTCGTAGTCGTGCAGCGACTGCACGAAGCGGGCGAGCAGCTCGCGGTAGAGGTAGAAGGCCAGGCCCGTGGCGCCGATCGCGACGTACGTCCAGCGCAGGACCGGCGCGGCGCCGAACGGGGTGCCGTCGAGCACGCCGTGCGCGAAGCCCGCCGCGACGAACAGGCCGGTCGTGCGATGCAGCGCGCGCCAGCGCTCGTAGCCGCCGAAGAGGCGCCGCACGTCGCGCACGAGCGGCAGGTCGCGCGCGCCGAGCACGAGCCCGCGCAGCGCCACCGGCGCGACCGACTGCCAGCGCGGCAGGATCGCCCAGACGGCGAGCGCGACCATCCCGATCGCCCCGATCGCGCCGAGCGGGCCGCCGAGGGCGGTGCCG
>JAXDFS010000093.1:0-3412 GCA_034665465.1 Solirubrobacteraceae bacterium | reverse complement strand
TGGCGGCCCTCCACTAGCCGTCGAGGTAGGCCAGCACGGCCAGGACGCGGCGGTGGCCGTCCTGCGCCGCCGCCAGGCCGAGCTTGCTGAAGATGCTCGTCACGTGCTTCTCGATCGCGCGCTCGGTGACGACGAGCTGGCGGGCGATCGCGCCGTTGGAGCGCCCCTCGGCCATGTGGCCGAGGACCTCGCGCTCGCGCGGGGTGAGGCGGTCGAGCGGATCGTTGGCGCGGCGGCGGCCGAGCAGCTGCGAGACGACCTCGGGATCGAGCGCCGAGCCGCCCTCGCCGACGCGCCGCAGCGCGTCGGTGAACGCCGAGACGTCCGAGACGCGGTCCTTGAGCAGGTAGCCGATGCCCTCCGCGCTGCCCTGCAGGAGCTCGACGGCGTAGCCCTCGTCGATGTACTGCGACAGGACGAGGACGCCGACCTCGGGCATCTCCTTGCGGATCTGCTGGGCCGCGCGCAGCCCCTCGTCGGTCTGCGTCGGGGGCATCCGGATGTCCGTGACGGCGACGTCGGGACGGTGCGCGCGCACCTTGCGCAGCAGATCCTCGGCATCGGAGGCCTGCGCGACGACGTCGAAGCCTGCGTCCTCCAGAAGGCGGACAAGGCCCGCCCGCAGTAGCACAGAATCGTCGGCGATGACCACGCGCATGCCGCAAGCCTGCCACGCCCGACGGCGGCGTGCGGTCTCTCAGCCCAGCAGGCGATCGAGCGCGGCGCCGCAGACGTCGTGCTTGGCGACGAAGCCGCGCGCGCCGCTGCTCTGCGCGCGCGCCGGATAGAGCGGGTCGTCGGAGCTGGAGGTCACGATGACGGCGGAGTCGCAGCCGCTCTGCGTCATCCGCCCCGCAACGGTGAAGCCGTCCATGTCGGGCAGGCGGACGTCGAGCAGGACGACGTCGGGATTGAGCGTCTTGACGGCGTCCAGGCCGGCCTGGCCGTCCTGCGCCTCGCCGATGACGTGGTAGCCGTCTGCCTCCAGCAGGGCGCGAGCACCCGCGCGAAACGCGGCGTGGTCGTCGACGATCAGGACGGTCGGGGACACGTACAGAGTGTCGGGCGCTGTGAGCAGAGTCGCAATAGGGGAGCCCGTACCCGACGTGGGGTCAACCGAACCCCGTGACCCCAGCCTGCACCATCGAGTCGCCGCCGCGGCGCTGGAAGGCTGCGCACCATCACCCCGCAGCCTTCCCCGAGGAGCCACCCCATGCAATCTGAGAACTTCGCGGCACGAGCTGGGCGCTGGAGTGCCCGGCACCGCAAGATCGCGATCTTCGGCTGGCTGGCGTTCGTCGCGATCGCCGTCGTCGGCGGCAGCGCCGCCGGCCTGAACACGTTCGTCTGGCAGGAGAACGGCCCCGGCGAGTCCGGCCGCGCCGACAAGGCGATCTTCGATCATTTCCCGCGCCACGCCGAGGAGACGGTGCTCGTCCAGAGTGCGAAGGGCACCGCGAGCGACCCCGCCTTCCGCTCCGCCGTCGCCGACGTCCAGCGCCGGTTGCAGCGCACCGCGCACGTCGTGCACGTCAAGAGCCCGTTTGCCGCGGGCAACGGCGGTCAGATCTCGCACGACAGGCACTCGGCGCTCGTGAGCTTCCAGCTCGCCGGTGACTTCGACGTCGTCGAGAAGCGCGTCGACGCGCCGCTGAAGACGGTCGCCGCGGTGGCCGCGGCCCATCCCGGCCTGCGCATCGAGCAGTTCGGCGACGCCAGCGCCGGCAAGGCGCTGACGAAGGTCTTCGACGAGGACTTCAAGAAGGCCGAGACCCTGTCGCTGCCGATCACGCTGCTGATCCTCGTCATCGCGTTCGGCTCGCTGATCGCCGCCGGGCTGCCGCTGCTGCTGGCCCTGTCGGCTGTCGGCGCCACGATCGGCCTCGTCTCGCTGCTGAGCCTCGCGTCCCCGGTCGACAAGTCGATCACGTCGGTCATCCTGCTCATCGGCCTGGCCGTGGGCGTCGACTACTGCCTGTTCTACCTGCGCCGCGAGCGCGAGGAGCGGGCCGCCGGGCGCAGCGCCGAGGCGGCCCTCGAGGCGGCCGCGGCGACCTCCGGGCGCGCGGTGCTCATCTCCGGGTTCACGGTCATGGTCGCGATGGCGGGCATGTACTTCACCGGCAGCGCGACGTTCTCGTCGTTTGCCACCGGCACGATCCTGGTCGTCGCCGTCGCGGTGATCGGGTCGATCACGGTCCTGCCGGCGCTGCTGTCAAAGCTCGGCGACCGCGTCGACAAGGCGCGCGTGCCGCTGCTGCACCGGCTGCGCTCGGCTAACGGCCAGTCGCGGGTCTGGGGCGCGATCCTGGATCGCGTCCTCGCGCGGCCGAAGCTCTCGGCCGGCGCCGCCGTCGTCGTGCTGCTGGCGCTGGCGTTCCCCGCCCTGTCGCTGAAGACCGGCGTCCCGGGCACCGACTCGCTGCCCCGCGACCTGCCCGTCATGCAGACGTTCGACCGCATCCAGACCGCGTTCCCCGGCGGCCCGCTGCCGGCGATCGTCGCGATCCAGGCCGACGACGTCACCGCGCCCGCGGTGCGCACGGCGATCGCCAGGCTGCGCCGCGACGCGCTGGCCGGCGGGCAGATCAAGCAGCCGGTGCAGATCGACGTCAGCCCCGACCGGCGCGTCGCCCGCCTCGCGCTCCCGATCGCCGGCGACGGCTCGGACGCCCGCTCGGAGCGGGCGCTGACGACGCTGCGCGACGAGCTCATCCCGTCGACGCTCGGCCGGATCGACGGCGTGCAGGCCTCGGTCACGGGCCAGACCGCCCAGAGCCGGGACTTCAACGACCTCATGAAGGGCCACGCGCCACTCGTGTTCGCCTTCGTGCTGACGATGGCGTTCATCCTGCTGCTCGTCACGTTCCGCTCGCTCGTCATCCCGATCAAGGCGATCGTGCTGAACCTGCTGTCGGTCGGCGCCGCCTACGGCGTGCTCGTCTGGATCTTCCAGGAGGGCCATGGCGAGAAGCTGCTGGGCTTCAGGTCGACCGGGGCGATCACGTCGAGGCTGCCGCTGTTTCTCTTCGTGATCCTGTTCGGGCTGTCGATGGACTACCACGTGTTCATCCTCAGCCGGATCCGCGAGGCGTTCGACCGCGGCATGAAGACCGAGGACGCCGTCGCGCACGGCATCAAGTCGACGGCCGGCGTCGTCACCAGCGCGGCGTTCGTCATGGTCGCCGTGTTCGCGATCTTCGCGACCCTGCGGGCGGTCGAGTTCAAGCAGATGGGCGTCGGCCTTGCGGTCGCCGTCCTGCTCGACGCGACGCTCGTGCGGGCGGTCCTGCTGCCGGCGACGATGAAGCTGCTCGGCGTCTGGAACTGGTACCTGCCGCGCTGGATGGGATGGCTGCCGCGGGTCGGTGCCGAACGCGAGACGGCGGCGTCCGCGGCGCCCGTCACAGCC
>JAXDFS010000092.1:0-6644 GCA_034665465.1 Solirubrobacteraceae bacterium | reverse complement strand
GGTAGGTCGCGAGGTTCATCTCCAGCGACCCGACGCGGACCATGTCGTCGTGGTCGATGCCGTTGACGGCGCGCCGCGCTCGGGCGATCCGCGCCTGCAGCTCGTCGGCGCTGAACGGCTCGACGAGCAGCTCGTGGCCCTCGGAGATGCCCAGGCCCTCGGCGAGCGCGTCGGAGCCCAGCGCGACGAGCACCGGCACCTCGCCGAGCTCCTCGTCGGCCGCCAGGCGCGCGCACAGCTCGGCGCAGGACGGCTGGCCGAGCCCGGTCGCCAGCACGAGCGCGAGCGCCGGGGCGCGGCTGTCGCCCGCGGACGGGCGCAGCGTGCCGTTGGCGGCGACGCGGTGCGGGCTGAAGCCGAGCTCGGCGAGCAGGCGCGACGCCCCGTCGTCGTCGGTCTCGCCGTAGATCCAGGCGTCGCTCATTCCTAGAGGAGCCTCAGGTAGCGCGTGCGGTCGAAGTCGGTGACGGTGCGGCGCTCGTCGGCGAGCTCGCGGCGCTTGTTGGCGACGAAGACGTCGCAGAGGCGGTCGCCGAGCGTCTCGCGGGCGAGGTCGGACGCGTCGAAGAGGTCGGTCGCCTCGCGCAGGTCCAGCGGCAGGCGCGGCGCGCCGGCGGCCTCGTCGTCGATGCTCTCCGCCTGCAGCTCGTAGCCGCGCTCGATCCCGCGCAGCCCGGCGGCGAGGACGAGCGCGAGCACCATGTACGGGTTGCAGGAGGGGTCGGGGGAGCGCAGCTCGAAGCGGGCGCCCTCGGCGCGGCCGGGCCGGCGGGAGGGAACACGCACGAGTGCCGAGGCGCCGCGGCGCGTCCAGCTGACGAACTCCGGCGCCTCGAAGCCGGTCGCCAGGCGCCGGTAGGAGTTGATCCACTGGTTCGTGACGGCCGTCAGCTCGCCCGCGTGCGCCAGCACGCCGGCGAGGAACGCGCGGCCTGCGGGCGACAGCGGCTCGCCGGGGTCGGCGTCGTGAAAGGCGTTGCGCTCGCCCTTGAACAGCGAGATGTGCAGGTGCATGCCCGAGCCGGGGTGCGAGACGAGCGGCTTGGGCATGAACGTCGCGTAGGCGCCGAGCTCGTGCGCGGCCTCCTTGACGGCGAGGCGGAACGTCGTCAGCGAGTCGGCCATCGACAGCGCATCGGTGTGCGCGAGCTGGATCTCGTGCTGGGACGGCGCGACCTCGTGGTGGGAGGCCTTGACCGGGATCCCCATCCGCTCGAGGTACTCGATCGTCCGGCGGCGAAAGTCGCTGCCGACGTCCAGCGGGGTGAGGTCGAAGTAGGCGCCGTCGTCGAGCGTCGTCGGCGCCGCGCCGTTGGATCCCAGCGCCGCGAAGATGAAGAACTCGACCTCGCAGCCGACCTGCATCGTGTAGCCCAGGCCGGCGGCCTGCTCGAGCACGCGGCGCAGGGTCGCGCGCGAGTCGCCGCCGAACGGCTCGCCGCCGGGCTGGCGGACCTCGCAGAACATCCGCGCCACGAGCGAGTCGGGCTTCCACGGCAGGACCTGGAACGTCCGCGGGTCCGGGTGGGCGATGCAGTCGTACTCGCGCAGCCGCGAGGCGCCCTCCAGCGAGGAGCCGTCGAGGCCGACGCCGTCCTCGAGCGCCGACTCCAGCTCGGAGACCGGGATCGAGAAGCTCTTGAGCAGGCCGAGCACGTCGATGAACCAGAGGCGGATGAATCGCACGCCCCGCTCCTCGACCGTGCGCAGCACGAACTCGCGGTGACCAGTCACCCGTTGGACCGTATGGACAGTCCGCGGTGCTGTCTTTGGCCCGCCGGTCCCAACTCGTTCTCCATCGAGTCCAGTTGTTCACGCGCCGTTCATACGGCGACCTCGCGCGTGCGCGCAGGTAGCCTCGGCTCATGCTCGCCCGCACGCTGGCCGCCATCGCCGTGTCCCTGCTCGCCGCGCCGGCGGCCGCGCAGGCCATCCCCTTCAACGGGCGCATCGCCTTCTCCAGCGACCGCGCCGAGCAGGCGGCCGGGGTCAGGCGCGCGTTTGACATCTTCAGCATGAACCCCGACGGGACGGGGCTCGCGCAGCTCACGCAGAACCCGGCGGGCGACCGCCAGCCCGACTGGTCGCCGGACGGCGCCGACATCGCCTACACGATCGACAAGCCCGCGTCGGCGATCAACTTCGAGGTCGCGCGCATGACGGCGGCCGGCACCGGCCATCGCCAGATCACGACGACCGCGACGGGCGAGGCCTCCAGCCAGCCGTCCTGGCTGCCGGACGCCAGCGCGATCCTCTTCCGGCGCAGCGGCCCGGCCGGCGTGGGCTCGATCTGGCAGATGGGCACGCTCGGCGAGAACCCGGCGCTGCGCTTCGCCACGCCCGGCGTCCCGCTGTATCCGTCGATGTCGCCGGACTCAAGGCGCGTGCTGTTCACGGCGATCCTCTCGCCGGCCGGCGACACCGATCGGGGCATCTTCACGATGAACGCCGACGGCAGCGGCCTGGTGAAGCTCTTCGACGTGCCGGGCGCCTACGACTCTGCGCCCGCGTGGTCGCCGGACGCAAGCCGCATCGCCTTCGAGTCCGACGCCGACGTCGCGGGCGCCAACCCCGAGCACGACATGGAGGTGTGGACGATGGCCGCCGACGGCTCCGATCCCGTTCAGCTGACCCACAACGCACTGCACGACGAAGGCCCGGCGTGGTCGCCGGACGGCAGGCTGCTGGCGTACACGAGCGGCCCCGACAACCGCCACGGCGACGTCCACGTCATGACCGCCGCGGGCGCGGAGCTGCGCACGCTGACCGCCTACGCGGGTCCCGACGAGTCCCCCGACTGGCAGGCGATCCCGGCGCCGCGGACCGCCCGCAGCTGCGGCGATCTCGTCTCCAGCGGTCGCGGCGGGCGCGACGTGCGCGCGACGGGGCGCGGCCTGCGCTGCCCGCAGGCACGCTCGCTCGCGCGCCGCTGGGTGCGCGCGGGGCGCCCCGCGCACGTGCGCGGCTACCGCGCGACGGTCGCCGACTTCGGCGGGCTGCGGCGCGTCGTGCTGCGCCGCGGCGGCGCTCGCCACCGGCTGCTGGTCGCCTTCCTCTACCAGCCGGCCGCGTCATGAGCGCGCGGATCCTCCACGCCGCCGACGCCTTCTGGCGCCCCTCCAACCAGATGGGCGTGCTGAACACCGATCTCGCCAAGCAGCTGGAGGCCGGCACGCTCGGCGCGCGGATGTGGCTGCTGAAGCCCGGCCAGGCGTCGACCAAGCACCGTCACTTCGGCGAGACCGAGCTCTACGTCGTGCTGCAGGGCATGGGCCGCATGCGGATCGGCGACGACGTCCACACCCTCGCGCCGCTGTCGAGCGTGCTCGTCGAGCCCGAGGCGGTGCGCCAGATCTTCAACGACCTCGCCGAGGACGCCCTCTGGCTCGTCGCCGGCGCGCCGCCCGAGCTCGCCAACACGCTGGAGATGACGCCCGAGCAGCTCGCGGCGCTGTACCCGGACGGCCCCAAGGCGCTGCCGCCCGAGCTGGCCTGACGGGCCCGTTCACAGAGCGTTCATCGACCGGACGCGGCCGGGAAACCGCCTGCGCGCACGATGGGCGCCAGTGCAGACCACCCGGACCCAGTGTCCCTACTGCGGCGTCGGCTGCGGCCTGCTCGCCGACGTGCAGGACGGCCGGCTGACGGCGGTCCGCGGCGACCGCATGCACCCCGCCAACCGCGGGCGCACGTGCCGCAAGCCGCTCGGCCTGCCGTTCGCCGTGCACGCGCCCGACCGCGCGACCGTGCCGCTGTGGCGCGAGGACCGCGACGCCCCCCTGCAGCCCGCCGCCTGGGACGACATGCTCGGCAACCTCGCCGGCCGGCTGCAGGCGATCATCGCCGAGCACGGCCCCGACGCGGTCGCCTTCTACATCTCCGGGCAGCTGCTGACCGAGGACTACTACGCGATCAACAAGCTCGCCAAGGGCTTTCTCGGCACGAACAACGTCGACTCCAACTCGCGGCTGTGCATGTCCTCCGCCGTCGCCGGCTACAGCGGGGCGTTCGGCCACGACGGGCCGCCGCCGGGCTACGAGGACATCGCGCTGGCGGACTGCTTCCTGCTGCTGGGCACGAACACCGCCGCCTGCCACCCGATCGTCTGGTCGCGCATCCGCGACCGTCAGGCCGAGGGCGCGTTCGTCATCTGCGCCGACCCGCGGGCGACCAAGACGGCGCAGGCGGCCGACCTGCACCTGCCCGTCCGGCCGGGAACCGACCTCGCGCTGCTCAACGCGATGCTGCACGTGATCGAGCGCGACGACCTGCTCGACAGCGCCTTCGTCGCGCGGCACACGAGCGGCTGGGATGCCTGCGCCGCGGTCGCCCGCGAGTGGACGCCCGAGAGCGCTGCGATCGTCTGCGGCGTCAGCGCGGAGCTCATCGAGCACGCGGCGCGGCGCTTCGCCGGCGCGGGGGCGGCGCTTGCGATGTGGTCGATGGGCGCCAACCAGTCGACGGTCGGGACGCTGAAGAACCGCGCGCTGATCAACCTCTGCCTGGCGACCGGGCAGATCGGCCGGCCCGGTGCCGGGCCGCTCTCGCTGACCGGCCAGCCCAACGCGATGGGCGGGCGCGAGACCGGCGGCCTGTCGCACCTGCTGCCCGGCTATCGCAAGGTCGCCGAGTTCGCCGACCGCGCGGCGATGGAGGAGCTGTGGGGCGTGCCGGCGGGGCGCATCTCGCCGGTGCCGGGGCTGCCCGCGGTCGAGCTCTTCGACGCGCTCGAGGCCGGTCGCGTCAAGGCCGTCTGGATCATGGCGACCAACCCGCTCGTCTCGCTGCCCGATGCCCAGCGCGCGCGGGCGGCGCTCGAGCGCGCCGAGCTCGTCGTCGTGCAGGACCCCCACCACCCGACCGAGACCTCGTCGCTCGCCCACGCCGTCCTGCCGGCCGCCGCATGGCCGGAGAAGGAGGGCACGATGACGAGTTCCGAGCGGCGGATCGGCCTCGTGCGGCGCGCGCTGGCGCCGCCCGGCGAGGCGCGCGCGGACTGGGAGATCGTGGCCGGGCTGGCCCGCGAGCTGGGCTTCGGCGCGGCCTTCGCCTGGCCCGACGCCGCCGCGGTCTTCGACGAGTTCGCCGCCTGCACCGCGGGGCGCCCGTGCGATCTCACGGGCGTATCGCACGAGCGCCTGCGCCGGGAGGGCGGCCTGCAGTGGCCGTGCCCGGCGGTCGTCGCGGGAGACCCGCACCCGGGCACGCCGCGGCTGTACGCCGACAGGCGCTTCCCGACGCCCGACGGCCGCGCCCGCTTCGCCCCCACCCCGCATGCCGCGCCCGCCGAGACGCCCGACCCCGGCTTCCCGCTGCTGCTGACGACCGGCCGCCTCGCCGACCAGTGGCACACGATGACGCGGACCGGCCACTCCCCCGCGCTGCGCGCCTCCGCGGGCGCCCCGGCGCTGTCCTGTCATCCGCTGGACGCCGCCGCGGCCGGCGTGGTCGATGGCGCGCAGGCGCGGATCGTCTCGCGCCGGGGCGAGCTGCGCCTCGTCGTCAGCTGCGACGACACGCTGCCGCGCGGGGTCGACTACGCGCCGTATCACTGGGGCGCGCTGCACGCGGCAGCCGGGGCCGGCGCGCTCAACGCGCTGACGATCGCCGCGGTCGACCCGATCTCCGCACAGCCCGAGCTCAAGGCGCTGGCCGTGCGCCTGGAGCCTCTGCGCCGCCGCGACGAGCCGGTCCGCCGGCGCGCGCCGGCGCGGCCGCGCAGGCTCGTCGTGGTCGGCACCGGCATGGCCGGCCTGGCGGTCGTGGAGGAGGCGCTGCGCCGGCGCCCCGCGGAGGACTGGCGGATCGTCATGCTCGGCGAGGAGCCGGGCCCGTCCTACAACCGCATCCTGCTCTCCAAGCTGCTCGCGCGCGCGTGCGGGCCCGGGGAGCTCGAGCTGCGCCCGCTGTCGTGGTACGCCGCCCACCGCGTCGACCTGCGCGGCGGCTGCCGGGCGCGGTCCGTGGACATCGAGCGGCGCATCGTCGTCGACGAGGCCGGCGGACGCCACCCCTATGACGCGCTCGTGCTCGCCACCGGCTCGCGCGCGTTCGTCCCGCCGATCCCGGGCGCCGGGCTCCCCCACGTCGACGTGTTTCGCACCTGGCGCGACGCCGATGCGCTCGCGGCCACGGCGCCCGGCGCGCGCACGGTCGTGATCGGCGGCGGCCTGCTCGGCCTGGAGGCGGCGGCCGGGCTGCGCGGGTGCGGCGCGCGGGTCAGCGTCGTCGAGCTTGCGGGGCACCTGATGAGCCGGCAGCTGGACCCCGGCGCGGGCGCGATGCTGCGCGCGGGGCTGGAGGCACAGGGCATCTCGTTCGTGCTGGGACGCAGCGCGGCGCGGATCGAGCCCGGCCGCGTCGTGCTCGACGACGGCAGCGAGCTCGGCGCGACCCGCGTCGTCGTAGCCGCGGGCGTGCGCGCCGAGACGGGCGTCGCGCGCGCGGCGGGCATCGACTGCGCGCGCGGCATCGTCGTCGACGACGAGCTGCGCACGAGCGCGCCGGCGGTCTGGGCGGCCGGCGAGTGCGCCGAGCACCGCGGCGTCGTCTACGGCCTGTGGGCGCCGCTGGCCGAGCAGGCGCGCGTGGCCGGCGCCGGCGTCGCGGGCGACCCTGGTGCCTTCCACGGCGCGGTGACCGCG
>JAXDFS010000091.1:0-15964 GCA_034665465.1 Solirubrobacteraceae bacterium | reverse complement strand
GCGTCGCGCTGGGGCCAGGGCAGCGCCGCGCCGAACGGCTGCGCCGGGTCGGTCGCTGCCAGCACGAGCGGCGGCGCCTCCTCGACTGTCCGCTGCGCGCGCAGGCGCTCGACCGCCCCCGGCAGCGCGAACTGCGCGCCGCCGAGGCCCTCGACGAAGTAGCCGCGCCGGCAGACGCCGAGCGTCTCGAGCTGCGCCAGCGCGTCGTAGAGGATCGAGAAGCCGCCCGCGATGCCCTCGGCGAGCACCTGCTCGCGAGTGACGATCCCGTAGCGCTCGAGCAGCAGCTCGGCAAGCGTGCGGCGTCGTTGGCCGGGCTCGGGCTCGCGGCGGAAGATCGAGTCGGTCAGCGCCCAGCGGCCCTGGACGGTCGGCTGCGCGCCTCCCCGGCGCGCCCCGAAGCGTCGCGCGCCGTGGCGCGGGGCCTGCCGCGCCCGCGCGAGCGTCAGCCGCGGCGCGCGCAGCGGGGCGAACGCGTCGTTGGTCACCTCACCGGCCCAGACGAGGTCCCACAGCGCCTCCTGCACCTGCTCGGGCGCGAGCTCGACCTCGGCCAGCAGGTCGGTGAAGAAGCACGGCGAGCCGCGCAGCCGCGCGCGGATGAGGTCGTGCTCGGGCTCGGCCGGCCGGTCGCCTTTGAACTGCGCGCGGCCGATCGCCTCGGCGTCCTCGCGGAAGTACAGCGCGACCCGCCCGGTCGTGCGCCCGAGCGTGCCCGCTCCGACCCAGACGATCTCGCCGGAGGCGCAGAGCTGGTCCAGCCACGTCGGCGAGTAGGCGCCGGTGCGGCGCGGCAGCACGTCGCGCTCCCAGACCTCGGCGGGCAGCGCGAGCCCCTGCAGCGGCACGAGCACCTCGCGCAGCCTGTCGATCCCCGCGCCCGAGGCGGGATGGCGGTCGACGCCCTGCCAGGAGGGCAAAAAGGCCGCGAGGGCGCGCTGGTCGGCGGGCTCGATCTCCTTGCGCAGCGCGGCGAGCGACGCGCGGCGCAGACGCCGCAGAACCTGCGGATCGCACCACTCGGGCTCGCCCAAGCGGCCGCCGGGGCGCAGCTCGCCGCGCACGAGCTCGCCCTCGCGCTCGAGGCGCTCCAGGACGGCGGTCGGATCGACGGCGTAGCGCGCGCGGACCTCGGCCGTCGTGAACGGGCCGTGGGTGCGCGAGTAACGGCCGATGAGCCTGGACAGCGCGTCGGGGACGTCGGCGGTGAAGGCGTCAGGCAGCCCGCCGGGCGGGACGGCGCCGAGCGCGTCGCGGTACAGGCCCGCGTCGTCGGCCGCCACCCAGCGCTGCTCGCCGCCGATGCGCAGCCGCACCGCGCGGCGCTCGTCGGCCAGCGCGCGCAGCATCGCGTCGGCGTCGATGCCGGGCAGCACGCGGTCGCGCACCTCCTCGGCCGTCAGGTCGCCGAGGCGCCGCAGGACGTCGGCGAGCGCGTCGCGCGTCTCGGCGCGCGTGCGGTCGGAGAGGTGCTGCTGGTCGAGCTCGACCTGCTCCAGCGCACCGGGGTCGATGAGCTCGCGCAGCTCCTCCTGGCCGAGCAGCTCGCGCAGCAGCTCGCGGTCGAGCGAGAGCGCGGCGGCGCGGCGCTCGGCGTTGGGCTGATCGCCCTCGTACATGTAGGTCGCGACGTAGTCGAACAGCAGCGAGGAGGCGAACGGCGACGCCGTCGGCGTCTCGACCTCGACGAGCGACAGCTCACGGGAGTGCAGCGCGCGCAGCAGCTCGGCCAGCCCGGGCACGTCGAGGACGTCGCGCAGGCACTCGCGGTAGGTCTCCAGGATGATCGGGAAGTCGGGGTAGCGGCGGGCGACCTCCAGCAGCGACTGCGACTTCAGGCGCTGCTGCCACAGCGGCGTGCGCTTGCCCGGATAGGCCCGCGGGATCAGCAGCGCGCGCCCGGCGTTCTCGCGAAAGCGCGCGCCGAAGAGCGCGCTGGAGGCCAGCTCGGCGACGACCGCGTCCTCGAGCTCGTCGGGCTCGACCATCACGAGCTCAATCCAATCCCGCCCACCCGGCTCGTCGGCATCGGGGAGGTGGACGATGATCCCGTCGTCGGACCAGATCGCGTCGGACTCCAGGCCGTAGCGCTCGCGGATGCGCCGCGAAAGGGCCAGGCCCCAGGCCGCGTGCACGCGGCCGCCGTAGGGCGACAGGACGCACAGGCGCCAGTCGCCGATCTCGTCGCGGAAGCGCTCGACGACGATCGTGCGATCGCTGGGCAGCACGCGCGTGGCGGCCTGCTGCTCGCGCAGGAAGTCCAGGAGGTTGCGCGCGGCGAAGGCGTCGAGGTCGTAGTCGGCCTGCAGGGTCTCGGCGTCCTGCTCGACGGCCCAGCGGCTGAAGGCGCCGATCGCCTCGCCGAGCTGCATCGGGCGACCGACCCCATCGCCCTTCCAGAACGGCACCGCGCCCGGAGCGCCCGGCGCCGGCGTGACGATCACGCGGTCGCGGCCGATCTCCTCGATGCGCCACGTGCTCGCGCCGAGCAGGAACGTCTGGCCGGCGCGGGCCTCGTAGACCATCTCCTCGTCGAGCTCGCCGACCCGCCGGCCGTCGGGCAGCGTGACGCTGAACAGGCCGCGGTCGGGGATCGTGCCGGCGTTGGTGACGACGAGCTGGCGCGCGCCCTTGCGCGGGCGGATCGTGCCGCCGACGCGGTCCCAGACGATCCGGGCGCGCAGCTCGCCGAACTCGGCCGACGGATAGCGGCCGTCGAGCATGTCGAGCACGTTCTCCAGCAGCGCGCGCGAGAGCTCGGCGTAGGAGTGCGTCCGCGTGACGAGCGCGTAGAGGTCGTCGACGCCGACCGGTTCCTCGTCGGGAGCACTCGCGGCGATCGAGACGACGTGCTGGGCGAGGACGTCGAGCGCGTTGCGCGGGACGACGGTCGGCTCGATGCGCCCCTCGCGCATGAGCTTGCAGACGACCGCGCACTCGAGCAGATCGGCGCGGAACTTCGGGAAGATCCGGCCCTTGCTGACGTCGCCGACGTTGTGGCCGGCACGGCCGATGCGCTGCAGGCCGCGCGCGACGGACTTCGGCGACTCGACCTGCAGGACGAGGTCGACCGCGCCCATGTCGATGCCGAGCTCCAGCGAGCTCGTCGCGACGAGGCACGGCAGCTCGCCGGCCTTCAGCATCTCCTCGACGACCATGCGCTCCTCGCGCGCCAGCGAGCCGTGGTGGGCGCGGGCGATGTCGCGCGTCGGCGCGCCTTCGGGCAGGTCGGCGTTGGCGAGCTCGTTGAGGCGCAGTGCCAGGCGCTCGGCGCCGCGGCGGGCGTTGACGAAGACGATCGTCGAGCGGTGCTGCTGGACGAGCTTGAGGATCTCCGGGTAGATCGCCGGCCAGATCGAGCGGCGGGTCGCCTCGCCGCCGGCCAGCGGGTCGAGCGGGTCGCTGGTCTGCCCGGCCGGGCTCTGGTCGGGCTCGACCATCGACTCGACGGGCACCTGGATCTGAAGGTCCAGCGGCTTGCGCACGCCGGTGTCGACGATCGTGCAGCGCCGGCGCGGGCCGACCATGAAGCGGGCGACCTCCTCGAGCGGGTTCTGCGTCGCCGAGAGGCCGATGCGCTGCGGTTCGCGGCCGCCTGCCTGCAGCGCGGACAGGCGCTCGAGCGTCAGCGCCAGGTGCGCGCCGCGCTTGGTCGCGGCGACGGCATGGATCTCGTCGACGATGATCGCCTCGACGCCGGTGAGGATCTCGCGTGCGCCGCTGGAGAGCATGAGGTACAGCGACTCGGGCGTCGTGATGAGGATGTCGGGCGGGTGGCGGCGCATCGCCGCGCGCTCGCGCTGGGGGGTGTCGCCGGTGCGCACGCCGACGCTGAGGTCGGCGCCGATCCCGCGCAGCGGGGCGCGCAGGTTGCGGTCGATGTCGTAGGCGAGCGCCTTCAGCGGCGACACGTAGACCAGCCGCGTATGGTCGGCCGATTCGCGCGCCAGGCGGTCCAGCGCCCACAGGAAGGCCGCCAGCGTCTTGCCCGATCCGGTCGGCGCGGAGATGAGCGTGTGCTCGCCGGTGGCGATCGCCGGCCAGGCCTGCGCCTGGACCTCGGTCGGGCCCTCGAAGGCCGCCGCGAACCAGTCCCGGACGGCGGGGGTGAACTGCGAAAGCGCCACAGCACCAGGCTAGCTTGCGTCACACGGCGCCTCGCGCCCGGCGAGTTACGGTTTCGGATTGGGCAAGATTGAGGTTCATCACGCGTTACAGCTGGTGACGACCCCGCCCATGGCCCTCCTCCGCACCGCCGTCCTCGCGGCCCTCACCGCCCTCGCCGCCGCCGCGCCCGCGGTCGCGGCGCCGTCACGGGACCGGCCGCTGCCCAACGCCGACGTCCGCCGAGCTGACGGCGGACCGGTGAGCGCGGCAGAGCGCGGGGGGCGCGCCGCCTTGGAGCGCTCGCTCGGCGCCGAGGGCACCGTCTCGACGGATCCCATCACGGGTGCCGCGCGGATGGTCGCGCGCACGGACGGCTTCCTGACGGCCCGGAGGTCCGCGCCGCCCGCCGACATCGCGCTCGAGTACGTCCGTGCCCATCCTGAGGTCTTCGGGCTGGATGCCGGAGACCTCGCCGGGCTGCGCCTGACGAGCCGGTATCGCTCGTCGGGGATCACCCACCTGGCTTGGACACAGACCTCGCTCGGGGTGGCGGCCTACGACAACGTCCTGCTGGCCAACGTCGATGACGGCGGCCGCCTTCTGAACGTCGGCGGCTCGGCCGTCGGCGGCCTGCACGCGGCGTCCGTCGCTCCCGCGGTGGACCCCTCGGCGGCCCTGGCGATCGCCAGGCGCGAGGCCGGCGGGTCGCTGCTGCCGCCGCGCGTGACGCAGGGTCGCGGCGCCGAGCGGCCCACGCGCTTCGAGGGCGGCGACACGGCCAGGCTGACGCTCTTCAACGACGGCCGGGCGACCCGGCTCGCGTGGCGCCTTCAGGTGACCGGCGCCCACGGGTACGGCTACGAGTTCGTCGTCGACGCCGCGAGCGCGGCAGTGCTCAAGCGCCGCTCGCTGACGGAGTTCGTCTCCAACGCGACCGTCTACGAGGACTATCCCGGCGCACCGGGCCACCCAACGCCCGTCACCGTCGATCTCGCCGCCGATCCGACATGGCTGAACCAGTCTGCCGGCAACACGCAGCTGTCGGGCAACAACGCGCACGCGTACATCGACGCCGATGCCACGGACGGCTTCACGGCGGGCAGCGACCTGGACGTGCCGGCGAGCGCGGGCACGGACTGGCTGTACCCCCTGACGTTCGTCGCGGGGCAGAGCTGCCCGCCCCCGGGCTGTACGTGGGATTTCAGCGTCCCGCAGTCGCGCGCAGTGAACCGCAGGGAGGCCGCGACGCAGCTCTTCTACCTCGTCAACCGCTACCACGATCATCTCGCCGCGGCCCCCATCGGCTTCACGCCGGCGGCGCGCAACTTCGAATTCGCCGGGCCGCTCGCCACGAGCCGGGACCCCGTCCAGGCCGAGAGCGACAACTACGACAACGATCCCGACGGGCCGGCCGGGCCGCTGACCCCCCCGTCGGTGAACAACTCGAGCATGACCACGCCCCCCGACGGCAAGTCCCCGATTCTTCAGGTGGACCTCTTCCAGCCCGCGCCGCCGCTGGCCTACCGCTCGGTGAACGCCGCCGACAGCGCCGACGTCGTCTATCACGAGTACACGCATGGCCTGACGAGCCGCTCCGTCGGCAGCGGCGACGGCCTGAGCGCCGGCCAGTCGCGGGCGATGGGGGAGGGCTGGAGCGACTGGTACGCGCTGGACTACCTCGCGAGTCTCGGCCTGCGGCCGGACGCGCCCAGCACGCCAGGGGAGATGACCATCGGCGAGTATCTGATCGCCGGCGGCCTGCGCACCCAGGGTGCGGACTGCCCGGTCGCGAGCAGCTCTCCGGCCTGCCCCGGCACCGGGGCCGGCGACACCGGTGGCTACACGCTCGGCGACCTGGGGCACCTCTCGCCCGCGGGCTTCGACGTCCACGTCGACGGCGAGATCTGGTTGGAGACGCTGTGGGACATCCGCAGCGTCTTCGGGGCGGCCGAGGGCGAGCGCCTCGTCACGAACGCGCTGCGCCTCTCGCCGAACAACCCCTCCTTCCTGGAGGAACGCGATGCGATCCTGCTCGCAGACCGGCAATCCGGCGGGGTCGGCTACCAGCGGCTGTGGACGATCTTCGCCAGGCGCGGGATGGGCTACAGCGCACGCGACACGAGCTCCACCGCGACCACGGCCACCGAGGCGTTCGACCTGCCGCCGCGACTCGTCCACGAGTCGACGTCGATCAACGACCCCGGGCCGCTTCCGCTCGGCGACGGCGACAGCGTCGCCGAGCCGGGTGAGACCGTCAGCATCTTCGAGGCCCTGCGCAACCCGCAGGCCCCGACCGTCGCCGCCATCAGCGGCACCCTGACGACGTCGACGCCGCACGTCGGCATCCCGCAGCCGAGCGCGGCCTGGCCGAACATCGGCGCGAATCTGTCTGCGTCCAACAACCCGGCGTTCCGCGTCGCGATCCCGACGACGGCGGCGTGCGACACGACGGTCAGCCTGGGCCTCGCCGTGACGACGGATCAGGGCGACTTCAGCCTGCCGTTGCAGGTGCCGCTGGGCAGCAAGCCCAGCACGGACGTGCCGAAGGCCATCCCGGCCACGGGCGTCGACTCGCTCCTCACGTTCCCGGGCTCGGGCCCCGTCCATGGGCTGAAGGTGCGCATCGACCGGCTCGACCACACGTTCGTCGGCGACCTCGTGATGACGCTCACAAGCCCCGCCCTGACCACCGTCACGCTCATGAACGGTGCCGGCAGCAGCCCGTCGTTCCCCAGCGGCGCGAGCGGCGACGACCTCGTGAACCTCGTGTTCGACGACAACGCCGCGACGCCGATCGCGAGCATCGATCCGCTGGCGCCGGGACCGTTCAGCGGGAGCTTCCGGCCCGTCGGGCTGCTGTCGAGCTTCGACGGCGAGAACCGCAGCGGCACGTGGACCCTGCACCTCTCCGACCGCTTCGCGGCGGCGGACAGCGGGACCCTCCAGTCGTGGGGCCTGCGGCCCTCGACCACGGACTGCGCCAACAGCGCGCCGCTCGCGGTGGACGACAACTACGCCGTTCCGGGCGGCCGGACGTTCGCCGCGAGCAGCGTGCTGGCCAACGACACCGACGCCGACCGCAACGCCCTCACCGCGGTCAAGGAGAGCGACCCGGCGCACGGAAGGCTTCAGCTCAACCCCGACGGGACGTTCACGTACGGCCCCGACGCCGGCTACCGCGGCCCGGACTCCTTCACGTACCGGGCCTCGGACGGGACCCAGCTCTCGCCCGATCCGGCGGTCGTGAGCATCGCGGTCGCCAACAACGCGCCGGTGGCCGCCGACGACGCCTACTCGGTGGCGAGCGGGGGGACACTCGGCGCGGTCGACGTGCTCTCCAACGACTCCGATCCCGACGGCGACGCGATCACGGCCGCGGTGACGTCGCGGCCGGCGCACGGCACGCTCACGCTGTCCGCCGACGGATCGCTGACCTACGCGGCCGACGGCGGGTTCAGCGGCATCGACACCTTCACGTACGTCGCAACCGACGGCACCGCGCAGTCGGCGCCCGCGACGGTGACGATCACCGTCAGTGCACCGGCCGCGGGCGCTCCGCCCCCGCCGCCGCCCGCCCCGGCCCCCCGCGCCCTCGCCAAGCTCCAGGTGCTGCGCGCCGGCGTCAGCGCCGGCAGGCTCGACGTGCTCGCCTCGATCACCGCGCGCGCTGCCGGCACGGTGCGCGTCAGCTACCGCTCGGCCGGGCGGACGACGAGCTTCGACGCCCCGATCAGCGCCGGGCAGATCCGCTTCCGCCGCGCGCTGCCGCGCGCGCAGCGCTCCAAGCCGACCGGCATCTTCACGCTGACGTTCGCCGGGACGTCGCTCGTGCAGTCAGACAGCGTGTCGCTGCGGGCGGCGCGGGGCAAGGCCCGGCTCGTGCGTGCCTCTTCGCGCATCGACGCCTCCGGCCACCTGCTGGTGGCCGGGACGATCGCGCCGCGTGCACGGGGCGTCGTGCGGGTGCGCCTGGCGGTCGTCGGAGCCGGCGACGTCGTGACCTTGCTCGACTACCGGGCGAAGATCGCCGGGGGGCGGTGGTCGCTGAACCAGCTGCTGCCCGCCGCGGCCAGGCAGGGCGGCCTGCTCTCGATCCAGTTCACGGGCTACGAGCCGCTGCGCATCCGCGGCGAGCAGATAGCGAAGGAGGTTGCGCCAGGAGGTTGATCCGTTTCGCGGCCGGCTCCGAACCTCTGGTGACAAATCCACCTGGAGGTACGGCGAAATGGAAGGTAAGACCCTCGCGCAGGTATACGCCCTGGCACTCGGTGCAGTTCTGGTGCTCGTGGGCCTCATCGGCTTCCTCGTGGAGCCGAGCTTCGGCATCGGGGACAGCGCGCAGCGCGGCACCCTGATCGTGTTCGACATCAACGGCTGGCACAACGTCGTGCACGTGCTCTCGGGCGTCGCCGGACTGGCGCTCGCCGGCACCGCTGCCAAGGCCCGCATGTTCTGCATCGGCTACGGCATCGTGTACGTCCTCGTGACGATTCTCGGGTTCGTCGTCGGCGACGGCGGGCTGCTGCTGTCGCTCATCCCGATCAACACCGCAGACAACTTGCTGCACCTCGTCATCGCCCTGACCGGCATCGCCATCGGGCTCACAAGCCCGGCGACCGTCGGCCGCCGCACGGCGGTGGCGTAGCGCGCGCAGCTCATGACGGCCGAGGGGGATCCCCTCTCCCCTTTCCCCCTCGGCCGCCGAGCTCCGCCGCTCGCAGCAGCACCGCGTCGATCATCGCCGGCGTGAGCCTGCCGGTGAACGTGTTCTGCTGGCTGGGGTGAAAGCACCCCAGCAGCAGCGGATGCGGCGGCCCGGGGCGGTACTCAGCGCCGTGGCCGAAGCGCGGGCGCGGCCTGGCGATCTCGGCGCCGCGGCCGGCCAGCAGGCGCAGGCCTGCGTCCCAGGCGAACGCGCCGAGGCACAGGACGACGCGGACCTCCTCGAGCAGCTCGAGCTCGCGCGCCGCGTACGGCAGGCAGGTGTCGCGCTCGGCCGGCGTCGGCTTGTTCGCCGGGGGAGCGCAGCGGACGCCGGCGGTGATCCACGCGCCGGTCAGGGTCAGGCCATCGCCGCGGTGCTCGGACGTCGGCTGGCTGGCGAAGCCGGTGCGATGCAGCGCCGCGAAGAGGAAGTCGCCCGAGCGATCGCCGGTGAACATGCGCCCGGTGCGGTTGGCGCCGTGGGCGGCGGGGGCGAGGCCGAGCACCATGACCCGCGCGGCCGGATCGCCGAAGGCCGGGATCGGGCGACCCCAGTAGGTCTGCTCGGCGAACGCCGCGCGCTTCTCGCGCGCGACCAGCTCGCGCCAGGCGACGAGGCGCGGGCAGCGCCGGCAGCCGACGACCTCGCGCTCGAGCTCCTCGAGGGGAGAGATCACCCGGGCGGCGGCGAGAGCAGCCCGAGGATCAGGCGCTCGACGAGCGGCTCGAGATCGAGCAGGCGCTCGGGCTGGCGGGTGCGCAGCTGGCGTGACACGAGCTCGAAGGTCGCGCCGACGATCGCGAACGCGTCGTCGGCCGAGGCGAACGCCGGGCCGCCCCCCGGCCGCTCGGCGGCGCGCACGGTCTCCTCGTACATGACCTGCGCGACGGTGTTCAGTGCGCGGTCGCGCAGCTCCGCCACGCGCGGGCCGGCGCCGACGGTCTCGACGAGGATCGCCTGCGCCATCGACGGGTTCGCCTCGGCGATCTCGAGGATCGCCCGCAGCCCGGCGCGATGGCGGTCGCGGAAGTCGCGGCCGGCGCCGCGGGACGCCTCGACGAGCACGTCGAGCACCACGGCCGAGGCGTACTCGAAGAGCGCGACGAGGCACTCCTCCTTGTTGGCGAAGTGCTCGTAGAACGTGGCCTTGGACATGCCCGCCTGGCGGCTGATCGCCTCGGCGCTGGCGTCCGCGTAGCCGACGCGCGAGAAGACCATCGCGGCGGCGTCGAAGAGCCGCTGCTTCTGCACCTCGAGGCGGACCTCGAGCGGCGGGGCGTGGCGGCCGCGCGGCACCGGCGGCTGGGGCGACGTGAGCTCGGTCATCACCGAGCAGTCTAGATAGGCTCCCCGCCGATGAGATCCCTTGCCGCCCTCTGCCTCCTGGCCCTCGCGCTGGCAGGGTGCGGAGCAGCCCCGCGGGATTCCGCGAAGGGCTTCAAGGGCGGCGAGCGCCCGGTTGCGGCCGCCGTCGAGCGCCTCGAGAAGGCCGCGCGCGACGACGACCCCGGCTTCGTGTGCAAGAAGCTGCTCAGCGCCAAGCTGCTGACGGCGCTGCGCAAGCAGGGCACGAACTGCAACACGGGCGTCAAGGAGGCGTTCAAGAACGCCGACTCGCTCGACATCACAGTCGACGACGTCGCGGTCAGCGGCGCGAGCGCCACCGCGAAGGTCAAGTACCGCTCGCGCTCGCAGGACAGGACCGCGACGCTCGCGCTCGACCGCGAGGGCAGCGCCTGGAAGATCTCCTCTCTGGGGAGCCCATCCTCCTGAAGCTCGCCCGCCGGGCCATTGCGCGCGCGCCGGGCCGAGGCAATGCTTACACCCGTGCGGCGCCCATCCGAGCCACGGGTCTTCGTCGGTCGCGAGCGAGAGCTTGCGCAGCTCTCCTCCGCGCTCGCCGCCGCGCGCGGCGGCCGCGGGAGCCTGTGCCTGCTCGTCGGTGAGCGCGGCGTCGGCAAGACGACGCTTGCCGAGCAGCTGTGCACGGCGGCGCGCGACGACGGGATCCCGGTCGCTCGCGGGCCCTGCTGGGACGCGGGCGGCGCGCCTGCCTACTGGCCCTGGATCGGCGTGCTGCGCGCGCTCGCCCGCGACCTGCCCGCGGGCGAGAAGCCGCTGTCGCTGGGGCGCGGCGGCGCCGACGTGGTGGCGCTCGTCCCCGAGCTCGCCGGCCGCGTCGTCGTCGGCGCCGTCGGGCCGGCGCCCGCGCGCGATCCGGAGCAGCGCCGCTTCGAGCTCTTCGACGCCGTCGTCGCCTACCTCACGACGGCGGCGGCGGCGACCGGGGCCGTCATCGTGCTCGAGGACCTGCACGCGGCCGACGAGGGCTCGCTGCTGCTGCTGAGCTTCCTGGCGCGCCAGCTGCACGGCGCCTCGCTGCTTGTCCTCGCCACCCAGGTCGACGTCGACGTCTCACCGCCGCCTGCGGTCGCAACCCTCCTGGACGGCGTCGCCCGCGATGCACGCCGGCTGTGGCTGGCGGGGCTCGGCGATGCGGACGTCGCCGCCCTGATCGCCGCGCGCACGGGCCGCTCCGCGGATCCGCAGCTGCTCGCAGCCGTGCAGCGCACCACCGCCGGCAACGCCTTCTTCGTCGACGAGATCGTCCGCGTGCTCGCCGCCGACGCACGCTCCTCGCCCGCCGAGCTGAGCGCCGAGCGCCTGCCGCTGCCCGACAGCGTGCGCAGCGCGCTGAGTCGAAGACTGGATCCGCTGGAGCCCGCCACGCGCGCGCTGCTGGAAAGCGCGGCGGTCATCGGCGCGCAGTTCGAGCTGCGGCGCCTGGCCGCGTGCGCGCGGATCGAGCCGGCGGTCGCGCTCGCGCGCCTGGAGCCGGCCGAGCGCCTGAACGTCGTCCGGGCGCTGCCCGAGTCGCCGGGCCGCTACGTCTTCGCCCACGCGCTCGTCCGCGAGACGCTGCTGCGCGGCCTCACGCCCGCCGCCCGCAGCCTGCTGCACGAGAGCGTGGTGAAGGCGATCGAGCTCCAGCACGAGGGGACGCTGGACGACCATCTCCCAGCGCTGGCCTACCACAGCAGCGCGGCGCTGCCGGCAGGGAGTGCCGGCCGGGCCGCCGCCTACGCGGGCCGCGCGGGCGACCGGGCAGCCCGCCAGCTCGCCTACGAGGAGGCGGCGCGCTACTACGAGCAGGCCCTGAGCGTGCTGGGGACGGCGCCGGCCGGCGCAGCCGACCGCTGCATGCGCTGCGAGCTGCTGCTGTCGCTCGGGTCCGCTCGCCGGCGCGCGGGCGCGATCGCCGACGCGCGCGTCAGCTTCCAGGCCGCCGCCGGGCTCGCGCGCGAGCTTGCCGAGCCGCGGCTGCTCGCGCAGGCGGCGCTCGGCTACGGCGGAACGCTCGGCGGCCCGGGCATCGCCGCCGGCAGCGACGAGATCGTCGTCGCGCTGCTCGAGGAGGCCCTGGAGGCGCTCGGGCCGCAGCCGACCGCGGAGCGCGCCCAGCTGCTCGCCCGCCTCGCGCTGGAGCTGTACTACACGCCGGAGGTGCAGCGCCGCCTCGAGCTCAGCGAGGAGGCGGTGCGGACGGCCGCTCAGACCGGCGACACGCGCTCGCGGCTGATCGCGCTCTACAGCCGCAACTGGTCCACGCTGGGTCCCGACCACCACGAGCAGCGCCGCCGCGCCGCCGACGAGCTGCTCGACCTCGCCGCCGGCAGCGAGGACCTCGAGATGCGCTTCAGCGCCCACCACTTCCGCCTCGCCAACTACCTGGAGCGCGGTGACCTGGCCGGCGTCGAAGCCGAGCTCGGCGCCTGCGCCCGGATCGCCGAGACGCTGCGCCAGCCGTTCTACGAATGGCAGCTCGGCCTGCTGCGGGCCATGCGCGCGCTGCTGCAGGGGCGCGCGCAGGAGAGCGAGCGCTTCGCGCTGGAGGCGTTCGAGGCGGGGCGGGTCGTCGACGAGGAGACCGCGGCGCACCTGCTCGCCGCGCAGCTGTTCAACCACCGCTGGATCGTCGGGCGCCTCGGCGAGCTCGCGGGCGCGATCGACGACTACGCCGACAAGCGCCACTGGATCCCGAGCTGGCACTGCGCGGCGGCCTTCCTGCGCAGTGAGATCGGCCAGCCGCAGGCCGCGCGCGAGCGCCTGGACGCCGTCGGGGGCGCCCGTTTCACCGATCTCCCGCGCGACGGCAACTGGATGATCGGCATCGCGCTGGCGGGCCTTGCGGCGAGCGCCGTCGGCGCGACGACGCACGCCGCCGCGCTCTACGAGCTCGCGGCCCCGGTCGCCGATCGGGTCGTCGTGGTGGCGGCGGGTGACACGACGACGGGGCCGATGGCGCTGGCCGCGGGCGCCCTGGCGGGCGCGCTCGGGCGCTGGGAGGTCGCGCTGGGGCATTTCGCGACGGCCGATCGCGTGACCGCGCGCCTGGACGCGCGCGCGCTCGCCGCCCTGACCCATCGCGAGCGGGCGCGGATGCTCGTCGCCCGCGGCGGCGACGGCGACGCGCAGGCCGCCGCCGAGCAGTGCCGCAGCGCGCTCGCGCTGGCGCAGCCGCTGGGCATGGCGCGCCTGGCCGAGCAGGCGCAGGAGCTGCTGGCCGCGCTGCCGGCGGCGCCGGGCGCGCCCAGCCGCCGGATGCGCGTCGCGGTCTTCGAGCGCACCGGCGAGGCGTGGCGGGTGGGCTGCGAGCCCGACGTCACGCTGCTGCGCGACAGCAAGGGCATGGCGCAGCTCGCGACACTGCTGGCGTCACCCGGTCTCCCGTTCGCCGCCGTCGACCTTGCCGGCAACGGCGACGGCGCCGGCGGACCGGACGGCGCCGAGCGGGCGCGGCTGAACGTCACGCGCGCCCTGCGCGGCGCCATCCGCCGCGTCGCCGCGCACGACCCGGCGCTCGGGCGCGAGCTCGACGACGCCGTCCGCACCGGCGCGCAGGCCTGTTACGAGCCGCCGGCGGGCGGTGGGACGCGCTGGCGGGTCAGCCCTTGATCTGCGAGCCGTACTGGCGCTCGTAGTAGGCGCGGTAGTCGCCCGAGCGGATCGGCTCCCACCAGGCGCGGCTGTCGCGGTACCAGGCGACGGTCTGCTCCAGGCCCTCGGCGAAGCGCACTCGCGGCTCCCAGCCCAGCGCGCGCACCTTCTCGGAGCCCAGCGAGTAGCGGCGGTCGTGGCCGGGGCGGTCCTTGACGTAGGTCAGCAGCGACTCGTCGGCGCCGGTGAGCTCGATGATCCGCTGCACGACCTCGAGGTTGGGGCACTCGTCGGGGCCGCCGACGTTGTACGCCTCGCCGGGCTCGCCGTGGGCCAGGACCTGGCCGATGCCGCGCGCGAAGTCCTCGACGTAGAGCCAGTTGCGCACCTGCATGCCGTCGCCGTAGACGGGCAGCGGGTCGCCGTGCATGGCGTTGAGGATCATCAGCGGGATGAGCTTCTCGGGATACTGGCGCGGGCGGTAGTTGTTGGAGCCCCGGCAGATCACCGTCTGCAGCCCGTAGGTGTGGAAGTAGCTGGAGACGAGCAGGTCGGCGCCCGCCTTCGTCGCGCTGTAGGGGGAGGACGGCGCCAGCGGCGAGCTCTCCGTGAACGAGCCCTCCTCGATCGAGCCGTAGACCTCGTCTGTGGAGACCTGCAGGTAGCGCGTGCCCGCGGCGCGGGCCGCCTCAAGCAGCACCCAGGTGCCGACGGCGTGCGTCGTCACGAACGCGTCGGGCTCGGAGATCGAGCGGTCGACGTGCGTCTCGGCGGCGAAGTTCACGACGGCGTCGGCGCCTGCGATCGCGGTCGCCACCGCGCCGGCGTCCTCGATCCCGGCATGCACGAAGCCGACGTCGAGGCCCTCGAGGTTCTCCTCGCGCCCGGCGTAGGTGAGCTTGTCGAGCACGACGATCTCGTCGCCGTGCTCCTCCAGGCGGACGCGCACGAACGCCGATCCGATGAATCCCGCGCCGCCGCAGACGAGCAGGCGCATCAGGCGCTCACCCGCGTCGCGAGGTGGGCGGCGACGCCCTCCTGCCAGGCCGGCAGCACGACCGGCGCGCGACGCTCGCTGCCCAGCACGCTGTAGGCCGGGCGCGGGGCGGGGCGGGGGAAGTCCGCGCTCGTCGTCGCCAGCACGCGGCAGTCGATCGCGGCCTGGGCGAAGACCTCGGTCGCGAGCTCGTTCCAGGAGCACGCCCCGGCGCCCGCGACGTGATGGATGCCGGTGTCCTGCGGGCGCTCGGCGAGCTCGACGAGCGCGCCCGCCAGATGCCCGGTCCACGTCGGGCAGCCGATCTGGTCGGTGACCACGGAGACCTCCTCTCGCTCGGCGCCGAGCGCGAGCATCGTGTCGACGAAGTTGCGGCCGCCGGCGCCGAACAGCCAGGCGGTGCGCACGATCGCGTGGGCGGGATTGGCGGCGGCGACGGCGCGCTCGCCGGCGAGCTTGCTCGCGCCGTAGGCGCCCAGCGGCGCGACCGGATCGGACTCCAGCCAGGGCTCGCGCTTGGAGCCGTCGAAGACGTAGTCCGTCGAGAGGTGGACGATCGCCGCGCCGGCCTGCCGGGCGGCGGCGGCGACGTTGCCCGCGCCCTGCCCGTTGATCGCGAAGGCCGTGAAGCGGTCGGCCTCGGCGCCGTCGACGTCGGTGTAGGCCGCGCAGTTGACGATCGCCTGCGGGCGCAGGTCGGCGACGGCGCGGCGCAGCGCGTCCGCGTCGGTGACGTCCAGCTCCGCGCGCGTGGCGCCGCGCACCTCGTGGCCGGCGCGCTGCGCGGCCTCGACGACGGCGCGCCCGAGCATCCCGCCGGCTCCGGTCACGAGCAGCCGCACCGTCACAGGATCCCGATCTCGGAGTTGTCGCCGACCATGAAGCGGTAGGCCTTGGGCTGGCGGATCCCGCGCATGATCGTGACGTTGCGCCCCAGCAGGGAGGACTCCATCCGGCCCTCGAGGTTGCGCACCGTGCAGCCCGACAGCAGGATCGAGTGCTCGACCTCCGCCTCGCAGATCACGCAGTCCTCGCCGATCGCCGTGTAGGGGCCGATGTAGCAGTCGGTCAGCTGCGTCCCGACGCCGTCGTGCACTGCGCGGCGTACACCGACGTCGACGGCGCGGAGGCCGACGAGGACCGCGCGCTGCTGGTCAACATGGAGGCCGCCGGCAACGTGGCCGCGGCCGCGGGGCTCAACGGCGCCTTCGTCGTGG
>JAXDFS010000090.1:0-7763 GCA_034665465.1 Solirubrobacteraceae bacterium | reverse complement strand
CCGTGCAGCCGATCGACACGGCCAGGTGCGCCTTGCCCTCGGCGATGTACTCCGGCACGAGGAAGTCCAGCAGCGGCTCGACGTGGTCATAGAAGGCCTGCAGCTTGCCGTCGCGCGCGATGTAGTCGACGACCTGGGGGTCGAAGCCGGTCAGCGCCCGCAGATCGGACTCCCAGTGCGGGTTGGGCAGGAAGCGCACGTCGAGCACCATGTCCGCATCGCGGGGAGCGCCGTGCTTGTGCCCGAACGACGAGAACGTGATCGCAAGCCTGGAGCGCGCGTGGCGCGGGAGGAAGCCCTCGGCGATGCGGCGGCGCAGCGTGGCCGCGCTGATGCCGCTCGTGTCCAGCACGAGGTCGGCGGCCGCGTTGAACGGCGCGAGCGCCGCGCGCTCGGCGGCGATCCCCTGCGTCACCGAGCCCGTCGGGCTGAGCGGATGGCGCCGGCGCGTCTCCTTGTAGCGCCCGAGCAGCGTCTCCTCGTCGGCCTCGAGGAAGAGCACGCGATGGGGAACCCCGAGCCGCTCGAGGTCGTCGAGCACGGCGCTCAGCGCGTCGAACAGCTCGCCGCCGCGCACGTCGCAGACGACCGCGGCGCGGCGCACCTTCGAGCCGCCGTGCACGAACAGCTCGACGAGCCCGCGGATCATCTCCGGCGGCAGGTTGTCGACGCAGAAGTAGCCGTCGTCCTCGAAGACGTTCAGCGCCGTCGACTTCCCCGCGCCCGAGAAGCCGGTGATGATCACGAGATCCTCGAGATCGAAGGTCGAGGGCGCCTCGCCGGCGACGGTCGTCACGTCACCCAGTCTGACGGGCGCGCCGGTCAACCGCTGGTCCGGTTGAGATATGCATAGAGATCGCCGGCGGTCTTCGACGGAAGCCCGGGGACGCCCTCGAGCTGCTCGCGGGAGGCGTCGAGCACCGCCTCCGGCGAGCCGAAGTGCTTCAGCAGCGCACGCTTGCGCTGCGGCCCGACACCCGGCAGCCCGTCGAGCACGGACTCGGTCATCTGGCGGTCGCGGCGCGCGCGGTGGTGGGTGACCGCGAAGCGGTGCGCCTCGTCGCGCACCCGCTGCAGCAACTGCAGCTCGGGCGTGTCGTGGGCCAGCACCAGCGGCGCGCGCCGGCCCGGCATGAAGACCTCCTCGATCCGCTTGGCGAGGCTGATGACCGCCACGCCGCGATCGCGGAACCCCCGCAGCGCGCGCATCCCGGCCGCGAGCTGGCCGGGGCCGCCGTCGATGACGACGAGACTCGGCAATGTTGCGAACGATTCGTTGCGCTTGGGGTCGTTGGGGCTGAGGTCCTGCTCGGCCTCCCAGCGCGCCAGCCGGCGCGAGAGCACCTCCTCCATCGCCGCGAAGTCGTCGGGCACGCCCTCGGTCGTCGTGCGGATGTTGAAGCGCCGGTAGTCGCTCTTCTTCGGCGCCCCGCCCTCGAAGACGACCATCGACGCGACGGTGTTGGTGCCCATGAGGTTGGAGATGTCGAAGCACTCGATCCGCAGCGGGAGCGCGTCGAGGCCGAGCACCTCCTGCAGGCCGTCCAGCGCCTCGACGCGCTGCTGGCGGCGGCGCTCGTCGCGCAGTCGCTCCTGATCGAGCGCGAGCGCCGCGTTGCGCTCGGCGAGTTCGAGGATCCGGCGCTTGTCGCCGCGCTCGGCCGCCCGGACCTCGACGCGCGTGCCGCGCAGCGAGCCCAGCAGCTCGCCGATCGCCTCGCGGTCGGGCACCTGCGGCTGGACGATGATCTGCGCCGGGATGACCATCGTGTCGCCGTAGTACTGCAGGAGGAACTCCTCGGCGACCTCGCCGACGTCGTAGCCGGCCTCGTTGGAGAGATAGAACGACTGGCGGTCCGACAGCACGCCGTCGCGCACCTGGAAGACCTGGGCGTTGGCGTCGGTGCCGTCGACCGCGATCGCGACGGCGTCGAGCGTCCCGACCGACTCGTTGGCGACGCGCTGGCGCTCGAGCAGGCTCTTGACCGCGCGCAGGCGGTTGCGCTCGAGCGCCGCCTGCTCGAACTCCTGCGCGGCGGCGGCGGCCTTCATGCGCCGCTCGAGGTCGCGCTCGATCTGCCGGTAGCGACCGGAGAGGAAGTCCACGACGCCGTCGATCGCCGTGCGGTACTCCTCCCTGGACTGGTAGCCGACGCAGGGCGCGCCACAGCGCTTGATGTAGAAGTCCAGGCACGGCGAGCCGCTGCGGCGCCCGGGCTCGGTGCCCGGACAGGATCTGAAGGCGAAGACCTTCTGCAGGAGGTCGAGCGTGCCGCGCACCTTCTTCGCGTTGGAGTAGGGGCCGAAGTACAGCCGGTCGCGGCGGTGGCGCTCGCGCGTGAAGTACACGCGTGGGAAGTCCTCGTCCATCGAGATCGCGAGGAACGGATAGGACTTGTCGTCGCGCAGCCGGATGTTGAAGCGCGGCTTGTACTGCTTGATGAAGCTCTGCTCGGTGAGCAGCGCCTCGGCCTCCGAGGCCACGAGCAGGAACTCGATGTGGTGGATGAGGTCGACCATCTCGACCGCCCCGCGGGTGACCGAGTTGGAGAAGTGGCTCGCGACGCGCTTGCGAATCGACTTCGCCTTGCCGACGTAGATGACCTTGCCGCGGGCGTCGTGGAAGAGGTAGACGCCCGGCCCGTCGGGCAGGCTGCGCCGCTGCTCGCGCATGCGGGTCTGATGCGTCGATGCTGGTGTGGCGGCCACTGCTTCGAGGATAGATAGGCCTGCCGGGGCGCTCGGCTCGCGCGGCGGTCGTCCGTCTGCAGCGCTGACGCGCAACCGCGGGCGTGAAGGGCCCCTCGCCAGGGAATGAAGGGCGCATGCCCGCTCTCGTTGCTGCCGCCGTGCTGCTGCTCGCCCTCGCGCTCGCGCCCTCCGCGCAGGCCTCGTTCCCCGCCACCTCGACCGGCCGCGACGGGGCCGCCGCCACCGTCGACCGGCTCGCGACGAAGGCCGCGATCGACACGCTGCGCCGCGGCGGCAACGCGACCGACGCCGCGGTGACAGCGGCCGCCGTCCTCGGCGTCACCGAGCCCTTCTCCTGCGGCATCGGCGGCGGCGGCTTCATGGTCTCCTACGACGCCGGCCGTCATGCCGTCACCACGCTCGACCACCGCGAGCGGGCGCCGCGCGCGATGACACCCGAGTCGTTCTTCGAGAACGGCGCGCCGCTGGCGTTCGACGACGCGCGCTTCAGCGGCCTGTCCGTCGGCGTGCCGGGCACCGTGCGCGGGTGGGAGCGGGCGCTGCGCCTGCACGGCACGATCACGCTCGCACAGGCGCTTGCGCCGGCGATCCGCGTCGCCCAGCAGGGATTCGTCGTGGACGCGACGTTCGCGTCGCAGATCCAGGACAACGTCGACCGCTTCGACGACATCCCCGCGACCGCCGCGCTGTACCTCGATCCCGACGGCACGCCCAAGGACGTCGGCACGGTCTTTCGCAACCCCGACCTCGCGCGCACGTACCGGCTGATCGCCCGCAAGGGCTCGCGCGGCTTCTACCGCGGCCCGCTCGCACAGGCGATCATGCGGACCGTCCGCAACCCGCCCGCCGGCCCCGCGTCCAACCACACCTACCGGCCCGGCGTGATGGACGCCGCCGACCTGCGCGCGTACACCGCGCCCGAGCGCGCTCCCGTGCAGACGACCTATCGCGGGCTGAACGTGTTCGGGATGGGCCCGCCATCCAGCGGCGGCTCGACGATCGCCGAGGCGCTGAACATCCTCGAGGGCTACACGCTGAAGGGGATGGCGCGGGCCGACGCGCTGCACCTCGAGCTCGAGGCCTCGCGCCTCGCGTTCGCCGACCGCGGGGCGTTCGTCGCCGATCCGGACTTCGTGAGCGTCCCGCTGCGCGGGCTCATCTCCAAGCAGTTCGCCGCCACGCGCCGGGCGCTGATCGGCGACCGGGCCGCCGCGAGCCCGGTGGCCCCCGGCGACCCGCTGCCGTTCAACGGCGGCGCCACGGCCGCGGGCCAGGCGTCGGTGACGTCCGCGCGCGCGGGCTCGACGACGCATATCACGGTCGCCGACCGCGCCGGCGACGTCGTCGCGTACACGTTCACGATCGAGTCCACGGGCGGCTCGGCGCTCGTCGTGCCGGGCTACGGCTTCCTGCTCAACAACGAGCTGACCGACTTCAACTTCGACTCGACGACGCACCCCAACCGCGTCCAGGGCGGCAAGCGCCCGCGCAGCTCGATCTCGCCGACGATCGTCCTGCGCGGCCGACGGCCGCTGTTCAGCGTCGGCTCGCCCGGCGGCTCGACGATCATCTCGACGGTGCTCGGCCTGCTCGTCGATCACATCGACCTCGGCAGCACGCTGCCACAGGCGATCGCGGCGCCACGGGTGAGCGAGCGCAACACCCCGTCCGCGGCCGCGGAGCCTGCGTTCATCTCCTCACCCGAGGCCGCCGCGCTGGGCGGGCTCGGGCACCTGTTCACCCCGATGACGGAGATCGGCGCGGCGACCGGCGTCGAGTTCCTCGGCAACCAGCGCTTCCAGGCGGCGGCGGAGCCGGTGCGCCGCGGCGGCGGCAGCGCCCTCGTGGCACGACCCGAGCCTCCGCGAAGGAGCCAGCCATGAACCTCGACGGCATCCACCACATCACCGCCATCACCGGCGACGCGCCCGGCAACGTCGACTTCTACACGCGGGTGCTCGGGCTGCGCATGACCGCGAAGACCGTCAACCAGGACGATCCCAGCGTCTACCACCTCTTCTACGGCGACGAGGAGGCTCGACCGGGCGCCGACCTCACCTTCTTCGAGTACCCCGGCGCGGCTCCCGGACGCGCGGGCGCCGGCATGGTGCACCGCGTCGTCTGGCGCGTCGGCTCGGCCGATGCGATCGCCTTCTGGGCAGCGCGCCTGGGCGACGAGGGCGTCGCCACCGGGCGCGGCGAGGACGGCTCGCTGACGTTCGCCGATCCCGAAGGCCTGGCGCACGAGCTCGTGGTGAACACGACGGCCGACCCGCCGCTCGTCGCCGATCACCCCGAGATCCCCGCCGAGGTCGCGCTGCAGGGCTTCGAGGGCGTGCGCGCCTACAGCTCGCGCCTGGACAGCAGCGCGCTCGTGCTCGAGAAGCTCATGGGCGCGCAGGCGCGCACGGGCGAGCAGGACGTCTACGAGCTGCGCGGCGACGCCCGCGGCGGCTGGATCGCCTGGGACGCGCCACCCGCGGCACCGGGCCGGACGAGCGCCGGGACGATCCACCACATCGCCTGGGGCACGACGGACGCCGACCTGCCGCAGTGGATCGAGCGCGTCACCGACGCGGGCATCCCCAACTCCGGCTACGTCGACCGCCACTACTTTCACTCGCTGTACTTCCGCGAGCCCAGCGGCGTGCTCTACGAGCTCGCCACCCGCGAGCCCGGCTTCACGGTCGACGGCCCCGTCGAGGAGCTCGGGACCAGACTCATCCTGCCGCCCTTCCTCGAGGATCGCCGCGAGGAGATCGCGGCGGGCCTGACCCCGCTTCCCGACCCGCGCGCCGGCCGGCGCGGCGCGCAGACGGCGCCGTCGGCATGAGCGGCCGGGAGACCTTCGTCCGGGCGGGCCGGGCCTTCGTGCGCCAGGACTCGCTGTTTCGCGACTGGGTGACCGCCGACGGCAGCTCCGGTTATCCCGCGCGGGCCGGCCGCTACCACCTCTACGTGTCACTGGCCTGCCCGTGGGCGCATCGCACGCTGATCATCCGCGAGCTCAAGGGGCTGCAGGACGCGATCGGCGTGTCGGTCGCCGACCCGATCCGCGACGACGAGGGCTGGGCGTTTCGCGACGTCCCCGGCGCGACACCAGACGCGCTGCACGGCTGGACGCATCTCTCGCAGGCCTACGAGGCCACGAAGCCGGGTTACGAGGGCCGGATCTCGGTGCCGGTGCTGTGGGACGCGCAGACCAACCGGATCGTCAGCAACGAGTCGGCGGACATCGTCGTGATGCTCAACGAGGCCTTCGACGCCTTCGCCGCCGAGCCGGGGCTGGACCTCTATCCGGCCGCGCTGCGCCCGGAGATCGACGAGCTCAACGACCGCGTCTACGAGACCGTCAACAACGGGGTCTACCGGGCGGGGTTCGCCGGCGACCAGGAGGCCTACGAGGAGGCCGTCCACGCGCTGTTCGACACGCTCGACGTCCTCGAGGATCGCCTGGCGACACGGCGCTACCTGTTCGGCGCCCGCCAGACGCTCGCCGACTGGCGGCTGTTCACGACGCTCGTGCGCTTCGACCCGGTCTACGCGGTCCACTTCAAGTGCAACCTGCGGCGCATCGCCGACTACCCGCACCTGTCGGCCTACCTGCGCGACCTCTACCAGACCCCCGGAGTCGCGGCGACCGTCGACATGGACCACATCAAGCGCCACTACTACATGACGCATCGGGGCATCAACCCGAGCCGGATCGTGCCGGTCGGCCCGATCGTCGACCTCGACGCCCCGCACGGGCGCGAGACGCTCGGCTGAGGCGCCGCCGCTGGGCTACAGCGGGGCGTTGCCGCGCGCGGGTGGCGCGCCGCGCATCGCCCACTGCCTGAAGGCGCGCATGGCGACCGCCTTCGGGTTCGCCCGGCTCGTCGACAGCAGGATGTCCTCGCGCGCCTGGCGTGCCAGGCGCGGGGCCACCTCGAGGGCGAGGCTCTGCAGGTGCAGGAGCTGGAAGGACTCGTCGTCGCCGCCGATGCGGGCGAGGAGCTCCTCGGTGTCGGCATGAAGCCGGCAGACGGTGATGTCGGTCCAGCCGAGCGCGGCGCGAACCCGGTCGAGCTCGAGGCCCGACTGGACCCGCCACGCGACGACCAGCCGCTCGGCTCCGACGGCGACGCGGGCGTGAAGCATCTCGTTGAGGTCGATCAGCGGATCGTCGTGCAGCAGGCCGTTGTCGCCGAAGTCGTCGCGGTCGATGAACGCGAACCCGATCCGCGCGGCTTCGAGCAACCCGCAGACGTGGCGCGCCACCGAGCTCTTGCCGACCGAGGGCGGCCCGATGAGCAGCAGCAGCGGAACGCACGGCGGCGCGGCGACGGCCTGCTTCGCCGTCGCCGTCGCAGGCTGCGTGACCGGGGTCACATGGGGATGGGTGTCGACCTGCGGGCACATGCGCAGTGACCATGCTGCACCGCCGCCAATTCGGAATCCAGGCGTGGCGCCGCACACCAGATGGCAAGAACTCGCACGTCCGACCCGACCCCAGGTCGGAAAAGTCGTGGTTTGGTCGTAGGAGACGCTCGTGGGGGTCAGCTCACGAGCCGCACCTCCAGTCCCCCGCCCGCCGCCGCCTCCCCCACCCCGCCCAGCAGACCGAGGATCCGCGCGACGTAGCCGCGCGTCTCCGGGTACGGCGGCACGCATCCGCACGCCGCGACCGGCGCCGATCCGGCGTTGTAGGCCGCCAGCGCGAGCGGGACCGAGCCGAAGCGCCGCAGCAGATCGCGCATGAGGTGCGCCTGGGCGTCGATCGATGCTGCCGCGTCGAACGGGTCTCGCAGCCCGAGCTCGCGGGCCGTCGCCGGCATGAACTGCGCGATGCCCTGCGCGCCCGCACCCGACCGCGCGAACGGGTTGAAGTTCGACTCGGCGTACAGCTGCGCGCCCAGCAGCGCCGCCGACACGTTCCAGCGCTGCGCCGCCCGCGCGAGCGGGGCGGCGAACCGCTCGGGAACGAACGAGGGCAGGCCCCGCCCGGCGTCCCCGTCGGCAGCTGCGCCCGCGCCCGCGCCCGCGCCGCCGTAGCCGACCGACGAGCTTCC
>JAXDFS010000089.1:0-15137 GCA_034665465.1 Solirubrobacteraceae bacterium | reverse complement strand
GAGGGCTTGTAGAGCCCGGTGAGCATGTTGAAGAACGTCGTCTTGCCGGCCCCGTTGGGGCCGATGATCGCGACGATCGAGTGCTCCGGGATCGAGAATGAGACGTCGTTGACCGCGACGAGGCCGCCGAAGGTCTTGGAGACCTGCTCGGTCACGAGCAGCGACGGGCGGTTGCCATCCCCGGTGGACTCGGGCGGGGCTGCGACCGGGGTGCTCATGGGGCGTTGACCTCGAAGGTGCTGTCGCCGGCGCCGACGCCCTCGGTGAGCTCGAGCGCCCGTCGTCGCTCCGGGAACAGGCCCTGCGGGCGCAGCACCATCACGATCAGGATCAGGAAGCCGAAGATGCCGAAGTTCAGCACCGTCAGGTCGAAGTCCAGCCCGAGCTTGTGCGGGACGCTGTTGAAGACGTCCGGGATGAAGTAGGTGTTGATGAACGACAGCAGGATCGCGCCGAACGCGACGCCCCAGATCGAGCCTAGGCCGCCGAGGATGATCATCGCGAGGATGAAGATCGAGAAGCCGAACTGGAACTGACCCGCGTTGACCGAGGTGTAGTAGGAGCCCAGGAAGGCGCCCGAGATGCCGCCGAACGCCGCGCCCGTGGCATAGGCCATGAGCTTCGTCTTGACGAGCGGGACGCCCATCGACGCGGCGGCGACCTCGTCCTCGCGGATCGCGATCCAGGCGCGGCCCAGGCGTGAGTCGCGCAGGCGGAAGTTCACGATCAGCACGATCGCGACGAGCACGAGCGCAAACCAGTAGTACGACCGCAGGCTGGTCGCCGAGTCGAACTCCGACAGGCCCGGCAGGCTGATCGCGTCGATCGGCGAGATCGCCTGCCGGCCGCCGGTGAGCGTGTAGCCCTTCGCCAGGTTGATCTGGTCGCCGTTGACCGCGAAGCGATAGACGATCTCCCCGAACGCCAGCGTCACGATCGCGATGTAGTCGCCGCGCAGGCGCAACGTCGGCAGGCCGATCAGCATCCCCGCGATTCCGGTGATCGCGATCGCCAGCACGATGATCAGCAGGAAGTTGAGGTGGATGCCCGGCAGCGTGTCGGCGAACTTGCCGGCGAGAACGTGGACGCCCTTCTCGTGGTTGACCGGCGAGAAGTGATCGGACGCGAACCAGCCCACGGTGTAGGAGCCCAGCGCGTAGAACGCGACGTAGCCGAGGTCGAGCAGGCCTGCGAAGCCGACGACGATGTTCAGCCCGAGCGCCATCACGACGTAGGCGGCCGCGAGGATGCAGTTGTGGGTGATCGTCGACAGCGGGTCCATCGCCAGCGGCAGCAGCGCGGCGAGTCCCAGCGCGACGATCGCGCCCACGAGGTTGGCGTGGTTCTTGACCCAGTGCCAGGCCGATTCGACCGTCATCCGGCCTCCCTCGTGACCTCGCCGATCAGGCCCTGCGGGCGGAAGACCATGATCAGCACGAGGTAGGCGAAGACCACCGCGGAGGTCCACTGCGCGCCGATCCGGAACTCGGCCAGCTGCTGGATGCAGCCGATGATCAGCCCGCCGAGGACGGCGCCCTTGAGGTTGCCGATGCCGCCCATCACGGCCGCCGTGAATGCGATCAGGCCAGCGGTGAAGCCCTGGAAGTACCAGATGCTCGTCTGGTAGAGGAGGTTGATGAGGCCCGCTGCGCCGGCCAGCATGCCGCCGAGCAAGAAGGTCATCGAGATCGTCGTGTTGACGTTGATGCCCATCAGGCGCGCGGCGTCGGGGTCCTGCGCGGTGGCACGCATCGCCTTGCCCAGGCGGCTGCGGCCGATGAAGGTTGTCAGCAGGAAGACGAGCGGGATCGTGACCGCCACCGCGAGCACGTCGCCGCGGTGGATGGCGACGCCGCCGATGTCGAAGAGCACCTTCTGGGAGTTGATCAGGTCCGGGACCGAGGCCGGCGAGGAGCCGAGCCACAGGATGCCGACGTTCTGCAGGATGAACGAGAAGCCGATCGCCGTGATCAGCGGCGCCAGCTTGGGCGCGTTGCGCAGCGGTTTGTAGGCCACCCGCTCGATCATCACGTTGAGCACACCGCAGACGACCATCGCCACGAGCAGCGAGACCAGCAGCCCGACCGCGACGCCCAGCGGCCCGGTCGACAGGGTCAGGCCGATCGTCCCCCATAGCCCGAACGCGACGAAGGAGCCGATCATGAAGACCTCGCCGTGGGCGAAGTTGATCAGCTCGATGATCCCGTAGACGAGCGTGTAGCCGAGGGCGATCAGCGCGTAGATCGCACCGTTGGAGAGCCCCAGGACGAGGTTGTTGCCAAGCTGCGTCAGGCTGCCGTCCTGGGTGAGGTCGCGGACGCCGAGGTACAGCGGCAGCGCGAGGAGGACGAGGATCAGGCCGTACTTGCTGAACGCCTCGCGCACCGCGTCCGACGTCCGGCGCCCGGTGGGCTTGGCGGTGGCCGTCTCGACGCTCATCCCTGAGTTCTCATCGCAGTTGGAGGCGGGGGGGCGGGCGGCGTCGCCGCCCGCCCCGGGAGCCTCATGCCGCGTCGCCTAGCCGGCGGCCGCGACGATCTTCTTGGTGTACACCTTCTGGCCGTCCTTGATGGTGTAGAGACCGTAGTCGGTCAGCGAGGTGTCGCCGTTGGCGTCGATCGAGTACGTCCCGAGGACGCTCTTCTTGTCCTTGGTCGCGAACAGGGCCTTGAGGACCGCGTCGCGATCGTTGCCCTGGGCACCCGCCCGCTTGATCGCGTCGAGGGCCAGCGACATCGTCTCGTAGCCGTAGATCCCGTAGGGGTCGACGACCTGCGTCTTGTACGTGGTCTTGTACTTCTCGACGAACGGCGCCGCGGCCGGCAGGTCCTTGACGCCGAGCGTCGCGACCGTGAGCTTCGTGCGGGCGCCGACAGCCGTCGGGATGCCGCCCTTCTTCGGGTTCGTGAACGCCTCCTCGGCGACGCCGTCGGGGCCGTAGAGCTTGGCGTTCGGGGCCGCAGCTGCGACGTCCTTGAAGACCTGCACGCCGTTCTCGCCGGTGACGCCGGCGAAGAGGAAGCAGTCGGACTTGATCTTCGACGCGATCGAGCGGTAGTTGGGCGCGTTCTTGTCCGTGCCCTGCTCGTTCTCGATCGTCAGGCCGGCGGTCTGCGCCGACAGCTTGACGTTGCGCGCCAGGCCGGCGCCGTAGGTCGACTTGTCGTTCCACACCGTGACGGTCTTGCAGCCGTCGTCCTTCATGGTGGTGACGAGCGCCGCGCCCTGGATCTTGTCGCGCGGCACGACGCGGGCGTACGTGCGCTTGCCGGTCGGGTAGTACTTCTGCGGCTCGCCCGGCTCGGACCCCGGCTCGTTCGTCGTCAGGCCGATGTACGTGTTCGACGGGCTGATCTGCGGGATGTTGGCCTTGTTGAGGATCGGCAGCGAGACCTTCGTGCCGCCGGAGTTGAACTCGCCGAGGTAGAAGATCGTGGACTTGTCGCGCACCGCCTGGCGGGCGTTCTGCGCGGTCTGGCCCTCGTCGGCGGTGCCCGGGTTCTGAGCCGTGGAGTCGTCGAGCGAGACGTACTTGATCTTGAAGTTGCCGACCTTGCCGCCCGCGTCGGACAGCGCGAGCTTCTCGCCGTTGATCACGGCGGTGGACTGGCCTCGCGAGGTGCCCTGCAGGGGCAGCGAGGAGTAGATCGTGAGCGTCGTCCCCTGCGCGGTGCTTCCGCCCCCGCTGCTGCTGCTGGATTTGTTGCTGGAGCCGCAGGCCGCGACCCCGAGTGCCAGCACTGGCAGCATCGCGCCGGCCAGGGCAACTCGATTCAAGCGCAAAATGGATTCCTCCTCGATGAGACGCAACTGCGAGTGGGGCGATGGTACACCCGGTCGTGCCAACTTCGCACGGGATGGGCGGCCCGCTGCAGCAGCTTTCAGCGCCGAACCTTCAACACCTTGTCGAGCACCAATCCGGAGGGGGTCAGCCGGTCGCCTGCGAAGGTGCTCAGGGACGTGTCGCCGAAGCGGTCGATCGAGTAGGTGCCGAGCACGGAGGGGCGGCTGCGCATCGCGAAGAACGCCTTCGTGACCGCGGCCCTGTCGTTGCCCTTCGTGCCGGCGCCGCGGATCGAGTCCAGGACGACGCGCGTGGCCTCGTAGGCCTGCATCGCATCAGGCACTGGGTGCCGGCCGAACGTCTTGCGAAAGCGGGCGTCGAAGCGACGCGCCGAGCGCGGGAGCAGCCGCAGCGGCAGCAGCGAGGAGGTGATCCGCAGCCGCCGCGCCACCGCGGCCGGGAGCGCCCGCACCGCGGGATCGTCGGCGACCTCCTCGGGCCCGAAGAGCAGCAGGCGCGGCGCCGCCGCCGCCACCGCCTCGTAGATGCGCGCCGCGCCGGCCTCGTCGCCGCCCGCGAAGAGGAACCCGTCGGCGCCCACGGAGGCGATGTCGCGCGCGGTGCCGCCGAGGTCGCGCTTGCGCGCGTCGATGCGCCCGCGGTCGACGACCTCGATGCCCTGCCGCTCGGCCGCCGTCTCGATCTGGTCGGCGAGGCCGCCGCCGTAGAGGTCGCGGTCGGCGAGCAGCGCCAGGCGCCGCACCCCGGAGGCCTTCATATAGCCGACGAGCGCGGACGCCTGGACGTGGTCAGCCGGGATCACGCGCCCGAAGGTCAGCAGGCCGGACGGGTAGAAGCGCTCGGGCTCGGCCGGCCGCCGGCTGCCGGGCCGCGTGAGCCCGTCATACGTGCTCGACGGGCTGACCTGCAGGATGTGGCCCTCGTTGGTCAGCGGCAGCGACAGCGCCGTGGCGGCCGAGTCGAGGTCGCCGATGTAGGCGATCGCGTTGAGGTCGCGCACCGCGGTGCGGGCGTTGTCGAGCACCTGATCGCGCGTCCACGTGTCGTCCTGCGCCGTCGAGGAGTCCAGCGAGACGTAGGTCACGCTCAGCGGCCCGATCTTGCCGCCCGATTCCTGCAGCGCGAGCTTGATCGCGTTGACCATGTCGCGCGAGCGCTCGCGGTCGGGGCCGTGCAGCGGCAGGCTCGAGTAGATCGTCAGCGTGCTCGGCCCGTCCTTCGGGGCGCCGGCGAGGCTGCTCTTGCCGCCACAGCCCGCAGCCGCGAGCGACAGCACGGCCAGGACGCAGGCGCCGGCCGCCCGGAGCCCGGAGTGCACGGAAACTACTCCCGGCCGGGGAGGTACGGGGCGAGGATCTTGGCGGTGGCGCCGAACGTGATCACGACCGCCGCGACGAGGAAGGCGTCGAAGCCCCTGGCGCCCATGGCCCAGAGGATGATCCAGAGGACGAGACCGAACGTTGTGGCGAGGACGAGGCCCATGAGGTGCGCCAGACTAACGGATGAGCCCGGCGGCAAGAGCCGCAACGAGCTGGCCCGTCGCGGCGACCGGGTCGTCGGCCTCGGCGGCGGCCCGCACGAGTCGGGTGCCGACGATGACGCCGTCGGCGCCGGCGCGGGCGGCGGCGGCCGCCTGGTCGGGCGTCGCGATCCCGAAGCCGAGCGCGACGGGTACCGACGTATGCGCATGGACGCGGTCCAGCAGCGGGCGGAAGTCATCCCCGGCGCGGCCGCGCTCGCCCGTCGTGCCGGTGACCGAGACCGTGTAGATGAAGCCGCGGGCACGGCGGCCGATGAGCTCCAGGCGCTCGTCGACGGTCGTCGGCGCGACCAGCGGGATGAGTGCGATCGCGTTCTCGATGCAGGCGGCCTCGATCTCCGGGGCCTCCTCGAACGGGAGGTCGGGCACGATCAGCCCGCTGACGCCGGCCGCGCGGGCGGAGGCCGCGAACGCCTCGGGGCCGCGCGCGAGGACGAGGTTGACGTAGCACATGAGCATGACCGGGACCCGCCGCGACAGCGCCTCCGCGATCTCCAGGACGCCGCCGATCGTGGCTCCGGCCTGCAGTGCGGCGGTGCCGGCCGCGTGGATGACGGGCCCGTCGGCGAGCGGGTCGGAGTACGGGACGCCGAGCTCGACGAGATCGGCCCCGTTTGCCGCGTAGCCCTCGCCGATCGCCCGTGAGGTCGCCATGTCCGGGAAGCCGCCCATGAGATAGGGCATCAGCGCCGCGCTGCCGCGGCGCAGCGCGAAGGCCGCCGCGATCCGGTCCTCGCCGGTCTTCGGCACCGCCGGGACCCGGTCCCGGGCGGGCTTAGACGGCGCCATCGTGCGCGATGACCTCTGCGAGGTCCTTGTCGCCCCGGCCCGAGAGGCAGACGAGATCCAGCGTGGAGTCCTCGCCGTCCTCGTGCAGCGCGTAGTGCAGCGCGTGCGAGGTCTCGAGCGCCGGGATGATGCCCTCCAGCCGCGTGACCTCGCGGAAGGCGCGCAGCGCGTCCCCGTCCTCGACGGCGACGTAGCGCGCGCGGCCGCTGTCGCGCAGGTAGGCGTGCTCGGGGCCCGAGCCCGGATAGTCCAGGCCGGCCGAGACCGAGTGCGCCTCGGTGACCTGCCCGTCCTCGTCCTGCATGATCGCCGACAGCGAGCCGTGCAGCACGCCGGCGCGCCCGCCGACGGTCAGCGGCGCGCCGTGGCGCCCGCTCTCCAGGCCCTCCCCCGCCGCCTCGACGCCGATCAGGGCGACATCGGCGTCGCCGACGAACGGCGTGAAGATCCCGATCGAGTTCGAGCCGCCGCCGACGCATGCGATGACGCGGTCGGGCAGGCGCCCGCTGCGCTCGAGCAGGTCGGCGCGGGCCTCGTCGCCGATGACGCGCTGCAGGTCGCGCACGAGCGCGGGGTACGGCGCCGGGCCGACGGCCGAGCCGATGATGTAGTGCGTCGTGGCGACCGACGCGACCCAGTCTCGGATCGCCGCGCTGACGGCCTCCTTGAGCGTGCGCGCGCCGGCGTCGACGCAGGCGACCTCGGCCCCCAGCAGGCGCATGCGCTGGACGTTGGGCGCCTGGCGGCGGATGTCCTCGGCGCCCATGTAGACCACGCACTCCAGGCCGAGCAGCGCGCAGGCGGTCGCGGTCGCGACGCCGTGCTGGCCGGCCCCCGTTTCGGCGATGATGCGCTGCTTGCCCATGCGCCGTGCCAGCAGCGCCTGGCCGAGCGCGTTGTTGAGCTTGTGCGAGCCGGTGTGCATGAGGTCCTCGCGCTTGAGCCAGATCTCGCGGCCGGCCAGCTCGGACAGCCGCTCGGCGAGATACAGCGGCGTCGGGCGGCCGGCGAAGTCGCGCAGCAGGAGGCCGAGCTCGGCGCGGTAGCCGGGATCCTCGCGGACGGCCACCCAGGCCGTCTCGAGCTCGGCCAGCGCGGGCATGAGCGTCTCTGGGACGTACTGGCCGCCGTACGGGCCGAAGCGGTGCTCGACGCCGCTCTCGAGCCTCACGCCGGCACCTCGTCGGCGCAGCGCACGGCCTCGGCGAACGCCAGGAGCTTGTCGGGGTCCTTGACGCCCGGGCTGGACTCGGTCCCGCTGGCGGCGTCGACCGCGAACGGCTCGGTCACCGCAATCGCGGCGGCGACGTTGTCGGGCGTCAGCCCGCCGCTGAGGATCAGCGGCGCCGTGAAGCGGTTGTTGCGCCGCACGAGCTCCCAGTCGATCGTCGCCCCGGTGCCGCCGGGGACGCCCTCGACGTGCGCGTCGAGGAGGTGGAAGTCGGTGTGGAACGCGGTCGCGGCCTGGATGTCGGCCCGGGAGCGAACGCGGGTGGCCTTGATGACCTTCGTGCCCGTGCGGCGCGCCACCTCGGTGCAGAACGACGGGCCCTCGTCGCCGTGCAGCTGGACGTGCGTCAGCCCGGCGAGGTGCACCATCGCGTCGATCTCCTCGAAGGTCGCGTTGACGAACACGCCGACGATGTTGAGCGTGCGCCGCAGCGCGGCGCCGATGACCTGCGCCTCGTCGGGGTCGCAGCGGCGCGGCGACCCGTCCCAGAAGATCATCCCGAGCGCCCACGCCCCCGACTCGGCCGCGCGGTGGGCATCCTCGAGGTTCGTGATGCCGCAGTGCTTGATGCGCGTGGCCACCGATTCATCGTAGAGCCGCAGGGCTCGACGGGCCCGCCGCGGCGGCGACTGGAGGATTTTGAGCTATATCCGCCCAATAGGCTCCAGCGCCGTCGACTGCCGACTACAGCGCCGGCAGCTCGCCGGTCTCGTCGGCGCCGCCGCACAGCGACCGCAGCGCGGCCTCGGGGTCGGGGGCGCGCATGAGCGACTCTCCGACGAGCACGCCGTCGACCCCCACGCGCTCGAGATCGTCGAGCTGCTCGCGCGAGTGAAAGCCCGACTCCGAGACGACCGTCTTGCCGGCCGGCACGTCGGCGAGCAGCTCGAACGTGCGCTGCAGGTCGACGCTGAAGTCCGACAGGTCGCGGTTGTTGATGCCGATCACGTCCGCGTCGAGGATCTCGAGGGCGCACTGCAGCTCGGGCTCGTCGTGGACCTCCACGAGGACGTCGAGGTCCAGCGCGCGCGCCTCCTCGTGCAGCTCGGCGAGCATCCGGGGCTCCAGCGCGGCGACGATCAGCAGGATCGCGTCGGCACCGGCGGCCGCGGACTCGTAGACCTGGTAGACGTCGACGATGAAGTCCTTACGCAGGATCGGCAGCCCCGAGGCGGCCCGCGCCTCGCGCAGGTCGTCCAGCGAGCCGCCGAAGTTCTTGCCCTCGGTGAGGATCGAGAGGGCGGCGGCGCCGCCGCGCTCGTAGGCGCGCACGACGTCGGCGACGGTCGCGCCCTCGCGGATCGTGCCCGCCGACGGGGAGCGGCGCTTGTGCTCGGCGATGACCGACACGCCGGGGCGCGTCAGGGCCTCCGAGAACGGGCGGTCCTCGCGCGGCGACGCCAGCGCGCTCTCCAGCGAGGAGAGCGGCACGGCCTTGCGGCGGGCGCGGACGTCCTCGCGCGTCGACGCGACGATCCGTTCGAGGACGTTCATGCGGGCGCCCCCGCGAGCTCCTGGGTGCGGGCGACGAGCGCGTCGAGCGTGTTCATCGCCGAGCCGTCGTCGATCGCCTCCTGCGCCGCGGCGACGCCCGCGCGCAGGTCGCTCGCGCGGCCGGCGGCGTAGATCGCGGCGGCGGCGTTCAGCACCGCGAGGTCGCGCCGCGCGCCGGTCTCGCCGGCGAGGATCGCGCGCGTCGTCTCGGCGTTGTCCTGCGGCGAGCCGCCCGCGGTCAGCTCGTCGCCGCGCGTGGTCTGCAGGCCGACGTCCTCGGGCGTGACCGTGTAGGTCTGCAGGGCCTCGCCATCGACCTCGACGACGGTGGTGGGGGCCGAGATGCTCATCTCGTCGAGGGCGTCCTCCGAGGATACGACGAGGGCGCTCTCGGCGCCGAGCAGTGCGAGCGCGCCTGCGATCGTCTCCACGTACCCGGGATCGGACACGCCAATCACCTGCCGTCGCGCGCCGGCGGGGTTCGTGAGCGGGCCCAGGAAGTTGAAGACGGTGCGCACCGCGAGCTCCTTGCGCACCGGTATGACGAAGCGCATCGCCTGATGGTGGGCCGGGGCGAACATGAAGCCGAAGCCGATCTCGTCGAGGCAGCGCCCGACGGCCGCGGCGTCGAGGTCGATGCGCACGCCGAGCGCCTCGAGCACGTCGGCCGACCCCGAGCGCCCGGTCGCCGAGCGGTTGCCGTGCTTGGCCACCGCGCAGCCTGCGCCGGCGGCGATCAGCGCAGCGGTCGTCGAGACGTTGAAGGTCGGGCGCCCGCCGCCGGTGCCCGCGGTGTCGACGAGCTGCTCGCGGCTGGTGCTGACCGGCTTGGCGAACGCGCGCATCGTCCGCGCCAGGCCGGCGATCTCCTCGACGGTCTCGCCCTTCGTGCGCAGCGCGATGAGAAAGCCGGCCGTCTGCGCCTCGGAGGCGTCGCCGGCCATGACGACCGCGAGGACGCCGGCCGCCTCGTCGACGCTGAGGTCATGTCCTGAGGCGACCTTGTCGATCGCACGGGTGAGGACGGGGTCTGGCACGCGCGCGCGCAGACTAACCGTCTGGCGGCGCCGCGTGGACTTTCGGCCGCCGCCCGGCCGCCGTGATCGGGGCGATCGCGCGCAGATCGGCCACGACCCGGGCTGCGAAGTCGGCCGGCGTCTCCCCCGGGCGGATCGCGTCGGGCTCCAGGAAGCGCACGTGCAGTCGCGGGCGGCGGGGGAAGCGCGGGATGTCGGTCGTGCCCGAGACGGCGACCGGCACGACGACGGCCGTCGGCACCGCCGCTGCCAGGCGCCCGAGCCCGCTGCGGGGGCGCAGCTCGCGGCCCAGGCTGCGCGTACCCTCGGGGAAGATGCCGACGCAGGCACCGGCGCGCAGCTCGGCGATCGCGCGGTCCAGTGCGTCGGCGTCGCCGGTCCCGCGGACGATCGGGATCTGCCCCATGCCGTCGAGGACCCGGTTCATCCCCTTGACCTTCCACAGCGAGGACTTCGACAGCGCCCTGATCTGGCGGCGCTCGATGGCGGCGATCCCGATGACGACCGGGTCCCAGTAGCTGTCGTGGTTGCCGGCGATCAGCAGCGGGCCCTCGGCCGGGATGTGCTCGGCGCCCTGCACCTCCAGGCGCCCCCACCAGCGCACGATCGGCACGCAGATGCCCAGCGCGGCGCGGTAGGTGCGGGTCATCGGCTCGCGGTCGCTCATCGCGCCGGATTCTGACGGGGGGCCAGGAAGTTCGCCAGCAGCTCGCGGCCCTCGTCGGTGAGCACCGACTCCGGATGGAACTGGACGCCCTCGGCGGGCAGCTCGCGGTGGCGGATCGCCATGATCACGCCGCCGCCGCGCGCGGACACCTCGAAGACCTCGGGCAGGCTGGCGGGATCCACGACGAGCGAGTGGTAGCGCCCGACCGTGAGCGTCGGCGTCAGGCCGCTGAAGATCGTCCGCCCGTCGTGGGTGATCTCGGTCGTCTTGCCGTGGACGGGCTCGTGGCGGATGACCGTGCCGCCGAAGGCCTGCGCGAGCGACTGGTGGCCGAGGCAGACGCCGAGCGTGGGGATGCCGGCCTCGGGGAAGCGGCGCATCGCCTCCAGGCTGATGCCGGCGTCGTCGGGCGTGCAGGGGCCGGGCGAGACGACGACGCGGTCGGGCGCGCGCGCCAGCAGCTCGCTCACCTCGGCGCGGTCGTTGCGCACGACCTCCATGTCGGCGCCGAGCTCGCCCAGGAACTGGACGAGGTTGTAGGTGAAGGAGTCGTAGTTGTCGACGACCAGGACGGAGGTCATCGGCTACGGCCAGTCCGGCTGCTGGGAGGCGAGCTCGATCGCCCGCAGGACCGCCTGCGCCTTGGCCTCGGACTCGGCGAACTCGTAGGCGGGCTTGGCGTCGGCGACCGTGCCCCCGCCGGCCTGCACGTGCGCGCGCCCGTCCTTGACCACGACCGTCCGGATGTGGATGCAGGTGTCGAGGTCGCCGGTGTAGGACAGGTAGCCGATCGCGCCGCCGTAGCCGCCGCGCTTGATCGGCTCGAGCTCGTCGATGATCTGCATCGCGCGGACCTTCGGGGCGCCCGACAGGGTGCCGGCCGGCAGGACCGAGCGCAGGGCGTCCATCGCGGTCACGCCCTCGCGCAGGGTGCCCGAGACGTTGGACACGATGTGCATGACGTGCGAGTAGGTCTCGACGGCCATGAAGCGGTCGACGCTGACCGAGCCGTACTCGCAGACCCGGCCGAGGTCGTTGCGGCCCAGGTCGACGAGCATGACGTGCTCGGCGCGCTCCTTCTCGTCGGCGAGCAGCTCCTCGGCGATGCGCTCGTCGTCCGCCAGCGTCGCGCCGCGCGGGCGCGTCCCGGCGATCGGCCGCGTCGAGACGTGGTCGCCGGTCACGGTCAGCACCGGCTCGGGCGACGCCCCGGCGACCTGGAAGTCCAGGAAGTCCAGGAAGTACATGTAGGGACTCGGATTGACGACCCGCAGCCCGCGATAGACCGAGAACGGGTCGATGTCGAGGTCCGCCGACCAGCGCTGGGAGGGCACGACCTGGAAGGCGTCGCCGGCGTGGATGTACTCGACGATCCGCGCGACGTTGGCCTCGAACTGCTCGCGGGTCATGTTCGAGTGAAACTGCGGGCGCGGCCGCGCGGGCGACGGCGCCGAGCGCGGCACCGGCCCGGCGAGCAGCTCGCGCGCGCGGGCGATCGTGGCGACGGCGTCGGCATAGGCGGTCTCGAGGTCGGTGCCGTCGTCGTCGTCGGCGTAGACGTTGACCAGCACGCTGATCGTGTGCTTGAGGTGGTCGAACACGACGAGCACGTCGGAGAGCATGAGCGCCATGTCGGGCAGGCCGACGGGGTCGGGGTTGGGATCGCCGAGCGGCTCGACGGTGCGCACGAGGTCATAGCCGAAGTAGCCGACCGCGCCGCCGGCGAACGGCGGCATGTCCGGCCACGGAGCCTGGCGCAGGCTGGAGACCTCCGCGGCTGCGTACGCGTACGGATCGGCGGGCTCGTCGCCCAGCGACCAGCGCACGACCTTGCGCGGGCGCATGCCGATGAAGCTGTAGCGACCGAACTGCTGGCCGCGCTCGGCGGACTCCAGGAGAAACGCGGGGGTTCGCCCCGCGGGGCGCTCGGGGTCTCCGCGCAGCTTCAGGAAGGCCGACACCGGGGTCTCGGTGTCGTCGATGAAGCTGTGGCGCAGCGGGATGAGGTTGTATTCGCCGGCGAGCTCGCGGACCTCGGCGAGGCTCGGCTGCACGGCCACCGTCCCGGCCGCGCCCTGGTCAGCGACGGCGGCCATTGAGCACGCCCTGCGCGTCGGCGAGCGAGCGCTCGCGGCCGCGCAGCAGCACGGCGAGGTGGTAGAGGACGTCGGCGGCCTCGTTGTCGACGCGCTCGTCGGTCTCCTCGCGCACCGCCCGCGTGACCTCCTCGGCCCCTCGCGGACCTTCTCGCCGGCGAGCACGGGATCCTCGAGCAGCTGCACGGTGTAGGAGCCCGCGGGGCGCTCGGCCGCGCGCGCGACGAGCGTGCGCTCGAGGATCGGCAGGGCCTCGTGCGGTGCCGCCGGCTCGAGCTCGCCGTGGTGAAAGCAGGTCCGCTCGCCTGTGTGGCAGGCCGGGCCGGCCGGCTCGACGAGGGCGAGCAGCGCGTCGCCGTCGCAGTCCACGCGCAGCGCCCTGACGGCCTGCGTGTTGCCGCTCGTCGCGCCCTTGTGCCACTGCTCCTGGCGCGAGCGGCTGTAGAGGTGCAGCTCGCCGCTCTCGCGCGTGCGGCGCACCGCCTCGGCGTTGGCGTAGGCGAGCGTGAGCACCTCGCCGGTGCTCCAGTCCTGCACGATGACGGGGACGAGGCCGCGCTCGTCGTAGGCGATCTCCATGGGCCGGGGAGTCTAGGCCCGCGGGCACGGGGGTACGGTCTGACCGTGAAGAGCGCGGGGAGACTACTGCTGCTCGCCGGGGCCGCTGGACTCGCGCTGTCGGTCCTGCTGCCGTGGGTGACCGTGCGGGGCCCCGCGCTGAAGCTCGACCTGGGCGTGATCGGCGGCAGCATCACCAGCGGCTCCAGAACGGTCGCCGGGGTCGAGACCTCCGTGTGGCCGGTGGCCGTCGGGATCGCGGCGCTCGTCTTCGTGCTGACGGTGGTCGGCGTCGCGACGCGCCTGCTGGCGATCGTCGGCCTGCTCGTGACGATCGCGGGCGGCGCGCTGCTGTACTACACCGCGAACGTCCTGGACATCGAGACGAGCGGCAGCACCCTGAAGCGCGCGATCTCCGATGCGGTGCTGACGAGCTCGACCGGTCCCGGGCCGCCGCTGATCCTCGCCAGCGGGCTCGCGATCCTCGTCGGCGCGCTGCTGAGCTGACGCCCCGCTCGCCGGCGGCGGGTTCCTGCATTCGCCTGTGCGCGAGTGGCCCTTACGCGGCGCTCGCGCCGGCCCTACCGTCCGTCGATGCGCTCGCTCCGTGTCGCCTTCGCCCTCGCTGCCGCCTGCGGCGCCGTCGCCGCGCCGGCCGCAGCCCAGCAGCCCCCCGATCCCGCGACGGTGGTCAGGTCTGCGATCGAGCAGGTGCCCTCAGATCCCGGCCACGTCCGCTTCGGCGCACGCGACAGCGCGGGCACGCCGCTGGAGGGCCTGAAGGTCATCCAGACGAACGGCCGCAACGTCGGCGTCTACCACGCGCAGGTCGGCGGCCGCTACGAGCTGTACGTCGGGACCTCGACCGACCTCCTGCACTGGACGAAGACCGCCACGCTCGACACCGATGCCTCGCAGGGAACGCTGGCGGCGCTGTCCGACGGCGGCTACGTCGTCGCCTACGAGTGGGCGAAGCCGGCGGACATCGTCTCCGACCAGCACCTGTCCCTGCTCGCGCCGCTGACCGCCGTCACCGCGGCGAAGGCGGACCGCATCCGCATCCGCTTTCGCTACTACCCGACGCTCGACCGGCTGCTCGGCGGCCAGATCGGCCGTGAGTTCACCGCTCCGCGCGCGTTGAGCGCGACCGCCCAGGGCACCCCGAGCATCACGAGCGCGGCGCTGACGCCCGACCTCTCGAGCTCCCGGATCGAGGTCGGCCTGCACTACCGCGCCGACACCGACGGCAACGGCTATCCCGACGAGGACCGCCAGGGCACTGCGGTGTTGACGAACTTCAGCTCGTGGCGCCCGCGCGTCGCGGGGGCGCTCAACACGGCCCTGGCATCTGCGACCCGTCGTTCCCGCGGCTCCTCGAAGATCCCGCTCGGCAGCTTCGGCGATCGCGACGAGATCACGTTCGACGGCGCGCCGCTGCAGCTGTCCGAGGTGCAGTACCGGCGCAACGACTTCTCCTCCTGGCGCCTCTTCCTGCGCGACCGCCGATCCGGCGTGCTGAGCGCGGTGCGCGTCGCGACCCCGGGCGCCAGCACGTCGTTCGGCAACCCGACGATCACCGAGCTCGTCGCGCCGAGCGGCAAACGGGCCCTGATGGTCACGATGTTCGTGTTCAGCGAGGGCGCGGCGAGCGGCGAGGCCGGCTCGCTGATCTTCTACCGCGAGCTGTCCTAGGCCTAGAGGCCGGCCAGGGCCGCGCGGACGGCGTCGGCGCCGGCCTGCTGCGTCAGCAGTTCGCGCGCGATGTCGAGATCGCCTGGGCGCCCGACGGCCAGTGCCCCGCCGAGCCGGCCCTCGTTGAGATACCAGACGCTGAACGCGCCACCCTCGGGGTCGCCGTGAACGCGTTCCTCGTCCCAGCCCAGGGCGGGCCCGACGTACTCGAGCGTCGCCCAGTCGGCG
>JAXDFS010000088.1:0-3193 GCA_034665465.1 Solirubrobacteraceae bacterium | reverse complement strand
TCGTCTGGGTCATGATGGGCATCGCGCTCTGGCACTTCGCGATCTTCGTGCCCGACAGGTTCTGGGGCGGGATCGTCGGCGCGTTCCTCGCAGCCATCGCCGGCGCCTGCGTCGTCGGCTTCGCGATCGCCGGGTTCAAGATCATCGGCCGCCACGACCTGGACATCACCGCCGCGTTCGAGGCCATTCCCGGCGCGATCATCGGGCTGGCTGCGTCGTGGCTCTACGGCCGGCACCTCGAGGAGCACCCACGCGGCAAGAAGCGCCGCCGCGGAAGCGGCCCCGCGCGCGCCCGCGCCTAGCGTCGATCGGGTCTGGCGGCCGCTGCCGCCTCGCTCCTCAGCGCGGAAGGAATGACCAGCCCGGCTCGTTCCCGGAGTACGGTGGACGAGAAGAGGGTCACTCGCACGAATCGACGCACGTTCAGCATCGGCGCCGCCTGGTCCGCGGCCTTGGCGCTGGCGGTCGGCACTCCCGGCGCCGCGCTGTCTCGCACGCCCGCCGCGGTCACAGCCGGCGGCCAGATCGTCGGCGGAGTGGTCGAGGAGCAGTTCGGCGTGGCGGTGTCGGCGGACGGGACGATCGTGGGCAGCTCCAGCACGATCGGCGTCAAGGTCACCCGGACCATCGAGCACGGTGTTCGGGTTACGACCATCACCCCCACCGGCTGACGCGCAAGTCCTACAAATCGTGGATTGCGGCGGCCCTGTTTGGGTCATAGGGTCCCGCTCCGGGAAACGTCGATGGATTGCAACGCGCTCGTCTGGGAGGCGGCCGCCCGCTTCGAGGAGGGGGACGATGAGGGCTTCGTCGCCTGCTTCGACCCTGCCGTGAAGATCTACAACGAGCCGGAGTTGTCCGGCGTTCCCGTGATCCACTCGCGCGAGGAGTTGGCCGCCCGGCTCGAAGGCTCACGCCGCCTCCAGCCAGGCACCTCCATGTCCCTTCGCAACGTGGAGGCGTACGGCGATGGCGTGGTCGCCGACGCGATCATCGTCGCGACCGCCGAGGGAGAGGAGATCGCGTGGCGGCTCGCATTGGCCATCCGCGTCGTTGGGGATTGGATCAGCGAAGTCCGCCCCTTCTGGCGGCGCGAGGCCGCTTTGGGGTCTTTGGTCGATTCGGTGTAAGTGTTTGCGGCTGACACCTGTCGGGCGTAGCATCTATTTGGTGGGGGCAGGGGTGCGCTCACCAGCCGGAAACGGCGCCTGGCCGGGGCACGGTGATGGACTCACCGATGGCCTCCGGCGTGCCCCTGCGCCGATCACCCTGTGGGAGCAGCAGGACGACGGCGTGTTCCGCCTCGCCGACGTCAATGATGCTGCGCGTGAGAACGCGGGCCTGACGCGCGATCAGATGATCGGGGCGACCGTCGAGGACCTCGGCGGCAACGGCCCGCGCGGGCGCCGGGACATGCTCACCGCGCTGACACGCGACGACACCGTCTCACGTGAGATCTCCCACGTCTTCGCGAGCACCGGCGAGGTTCGCAGGCTCCAGGTCTTCTACGTCCGGCTCGGGCCGCGGCACGTCCTCAACTTCAACTCCGACATCACGAGCCAGCGCGATGCGGAAGAGCGCTTGCGCATTTCGGAGGACCGCTATCGCGCGCTGGTGGCGGGCGCGAACGAAGGCATCTGGCTCGTCGATCCCTCGGGGAGCACGACCTTTGCCAACGGCAAGGTCGGCCGCATGCTGGGCCGGCCCGTGGCTCACATAGTCGCGGGCAACCTTCTTGACTTCGTGGACGAGCGCGACCGGCCGGTTGTTGCAGCCTCGCTGGAGTGCCCGCTCGACACGCCGGAGGCCTTCGAGGCGCGCTTCCGGCACAGCGACGGTCGCGAGCTGCTCTGCCTGCTCAGCGTCAACGCGATGCCCAGCGACAGGACGGCATCGTCGACGCTGTGCGTCCTCGCCGACATGACGGCGCTGCAGCGCGAGCGCGAGCTGCGCCTGGCCACCGAGCGGCAGTTCCGGCGCATGGTCGAGACGACCAGCGAGGGCGTGTGGACAGGCGACAGAGAGGGGCGGACGACATTCATCAACCGGGCGGGAGCGCGCATGCTCGGGCTCGACGCCGACGAGATCGTCGGGCGCCCGATCGGCGACTTGGTCGCCGAGCCCGCGGACGCCGCCGCTGTCAAGACGAAGCTGGCCGGCAATTGCCAGGCCGTCCGCGGCGAGTTCCGTCTCGCGCGCGCCGACGGAACGCCCGTCGACGTCATCGCGAGCCTGAGCCTGCTGCGCTCGGAGGACGGGCAGGTCAACGGGGCGCTCGCCATGTTCTCGGACGTGACCCAGATGAAACGCGAACAGGCGGACCTGCGTGAGAGTCGCGAGCGCTTCGCGCAGGTGTTCGAGGAGGCGCCGGCCGGCATGGTGTTCATCGCCGCCGGCCACCTCGCTCGCGGGCGCTTCCTCGGCGCGAATCGCGCGTTCCGCGAGTTGATCGGGTACAGCGAGGCGCAGTTGCTGGAAAAGGACATCCTTTCGGTCACCCATGCGGACGACGTGCCGGCCGAGAGCGCGCTGGCGCACGACTTGTTCGAGGGCCTGCGGCCGGAGTACGCGCTGGACAAGCGCTTCGAGCGTGCCGACGGGGAGGTCGTGTGGACTCGCTTCAGGGCGCACGTCCTGCGCGACGAGCGGGGCACGCCGCTCTACGGGCTTGGTGTGGCGGTGGACCTCTCGGCCGAGAAGGCAGCGCTGAGCGCCGCGGCCGACGCCGGCGCACGGGCGCACGCGCTGCTCGAGAGCACCCCCGATGCCGTCGTGGAGGTTGCCGCCGACGGGACCGTCGAGGACCTGAACGATGCAGCGGTGCGGATGCTGGGACTCGACCGTCGCGCAGCGGAGGGCAGGCCGGTGGCTGACACGCTCGTCGCCGAGCGCCTGCGCTTGCGTTTCCGGGAGGCCCTCGTGGACTGGCAGCGGGCCGCGCGCGAGGGGCATATCATCGAGCCGGCGGACACCACGATGACGCGCGCCGACGGCAGCGAGTTTCCCGCCGCCGTGACGATCACGCCGGTCGCGGGCGCGGAGCCGCCGCGATTGACTCTGTATGTGCGGAACCTCGGTGTGCACGACCGCGCCGAGGCGGCGCGGCGCGAGGCGGAAGAGCGCTTCGAGCTCCTGTTCCGGGACGGTCCTGCGGCCGTGGCGCTGATCGACGTCGATGGACGCCTGAGCGACG
>JAXDFS010000087.1:0-7737 GCA_034665465.1 Solirubrobacteraceae bacterium | reverse complement strand
GCACGCGCCGGCCGGCGGCGTAGGCGCGGGCGCGCTCGACCTCGGCCACCGTCGGGCCGTCGTCGCGCAGCTCGCCGACGATCTCGCGCATCCGGCGGTAGGCCTCGATGCACTTCGTCGAGTCCAGCCCGGCGCCGAGCTGCAGCAGCGGGACGTCGGCGTGCGCATGCGAGACCCCGTAGACCGAGTAGGCGAGGCCGCGCTGCTCGCGGATCTCGTCGAACAGGCGCGAGCTCATCGAGCCGCCCAGCAGCGTCGCGTAGATCGTCATCGCCGCGCGCTGCGCGGGGTTGCTGACGTCGACCTGCGGGCGGTAGGACATGCGCAGGTGCGACTGGTTGGTGTCGCGCTCCTCGACGAGGACCTCGGGCGCGAACGCCGGGGCCGGCTCGTAGGCCTCGGGCTCGCCGAGCGTCGGGAAGCGCGCGAAGAGCTCAGACGTCACGCCGTCGGCGTCGACGTGGTCGAGGTTGCCGACGACGAACGCGCCGCCGCGCGCGCCCGCCCAGCGGCGGTCGCGGAAGGCGACGATCGCGTCGCGCGTGAACGTGCGCAGGTGCTCCTCGGGGCCGAGCACCGGGCGCCCGAGCGGGTGGTCGCCGAAGGCGGCGCGGTCGATGAGGTGCTCGGCGACCGAGGAGGGCTCGTCCTTGTAGCGCTGGATCTCCTGGATGACGACCCCGCGCTCCTTGTCGAGCTCGTCGGCGTCGATGTGCGGCCGGCCGGCGAAGTCGGTCAGGAGGTCGATCGCGGCCATCGCCGCCTCCGCGCGCACGGTGATGTGAAACGCGACGAGGTCGTGCGACGTGTAGGCGTTCAGCACGCCGCCGAGGCGCTCCGCCGTGTCGTTGACGTCACGGTAGTGGGGAAACTTCTCGCCGCCCTTGAAGACGAGGTGCTCGAGGAAGTGGGCCATGCCGTTCTCCTCCGGGCGCTCGGTGCGCGCGCCGGCGTCGAAGGCGACGAGGATCGTGACCGCGCGGGTTCCGCTGAGGCCGATCCGGTGCAGGGGCAGGCCGTTGGCCAGGGTGCAGGAGGCGATCGTGGGCATGGTGCAAACGGTAGCGAGCGCCGTGGTGCTCGCCGGTCACCCGCCTCCGGGCAGCGATGGGAGCGCGCGCTCGAACCACACACAGGTCCCGTCGTCGGATGCCACGCCCCAGCTGCTGCTCAGCCGGGCGAGCAGGACGAGCCCGTTGCCGCCGCCCCCGGGGCGGTTGCGCGGGACGGCCGGCGGGTCGAAGCCGGGCCCGCCGTCGCAGACCTCGACGCGCAGCACCTCCGGCGCGATCGCGACGTGCACGACGATCGTCTCCTCCCTGCCGGCGCAGCCATGGCGCACCGCATTGGTGACGAGCTCGGAGACGAGGACGCTGACGTCGGACAGGTCCTCCGCGCCGACGCGGCCCGCGAGCGCCTGCTCGACACCCGTCCGGGCGCCGGCGGCGGCCGCGGGCCCGCCGGCGAGCTGCAGCCTGTGGACGAGCACGGCGTCGGCCCGCCAGGTCTCGTGCTTCAGAAAGCCGCCGTGGCGCTCGGGCATCATCCCCGGCGCTGTACCCCGCGCCGGCGCGCGTCACGTCGTCCCGTGCCCGCCGCGGCCGCCACCCGCACGCGCTCGACCGCGAGCACCGCCGTGTCGTCGGCCTGCTCGCCGACCTCGAAGGCGCTCAGCGCGGCGTCGATGCGCGCGACGGCGTCCTGTGCGTCGGTGACCCCGGCGACCGTCTGCGCGAGGCGCTCCTCGCCGAAGCGGCCGTCCGCGCCGACGGCGTCGAAGACGCCGTCGGTGTAGAGCACGAGCACGTCGCCGGTCTCGAGCTCGACCGTCGTGCGCGCCCAGTCGTCGATCTCGTAGGCGCCGAGCATCGGCGAGAACCCGCCGACCGGTTGCACGTCTCCGTCGCGCGCAAGCAGGGGCAGCGGATGCCCGGCGCAGACGACCTCCGCCGTCGCGCGCCCGTCGTGCTCGCGCAGGATCACGGCGGCGACCGAGCACAGCGACATCTGCTCGCGCGCGCGCAGCTCGGCGTTGAGCGTGCGCACGGCGTCCAGCGGGTCGTCGAGCAGCCTGGCGGCGGTGCGCAGCGTGTAGCGCGCCAGCCCGGTCAGCGCCGCCGCCTCCGCGCCGCGCCCGGCGACGTCGCCGACGACGGTCATCCACCCGCCGTCCACGGCGAAGGCGTCGTAGAAGTCGCCGCCGACCCAGTTCTGCTCGCCGGCGGGCCGGTAGAGCGTCGCCACGCTCCAGCCCGGCATCTCGGGCAGGCGCCCGGGCAGCAACCCCGTCTGCAGCGTGCGCGCGATGTGCGAGCGCTCGGTGTACAGCCGGGTGTTCGCGACGGCGGTGCCCGCGCGGCGGGCGAGCTCCTCGGCGAGCTCGACGTCCGCCGGGCTGAAGCGGCGCGCCGACTCCGCGCTCAGCAGGGTGAGGGTGCCCAGGCTCTTGCCCGCCGCGACCAGCGGGACGGTCAGCGCGGCGCGCATCCCGACGCTGCGCAGCAGCTCGAGGTGCTGCTCGTCCTGGGCCACGGACGCGAGCATCTCGTCGGTGATGTCGTTGACGACCTGCGGGACGCCGTCGCGCATGACCTGTCCCCCGCCGGAGTCGGCGTTGGCCGGGGCCGGGTAGCGCTCCCCGATGAGGCGGGCGAAGGCGACCTTCGCGGGGTCGACGTGCGCGACCGCGACGCTGCGCAGGAACCCCTGGCCGTCGGGCAGGCTCACGCCGCACCAGTCGGCGAGCTGCGGGACGGCCATCTGGGCGACCTGCTGCAGGGTGTACTCGTAGTCCAGCGACGACGTCAGCATCTCCCCGGCGCGGGCCAGCAGGCGCTGCGTCATCTCGGTGCGCTTGACCTCGGTGATGTCCTCGATGACGTTGACGACGAGCTTGACGTTGCCGTCGCGGTCATGGACGCCCGAGGCCTTGGTCACGCGCCAGGTCTCCGCGCCGGTCGCGCGGTTGACGACCCGCGTGACGAGCGGCCTGGCCTCCAGGCCGGCGAGCACCTGCCGGCCCGGAAGGTCCTCCACGCGCAGCGGCGAGCCGTCCTCGTTGGTGGACTCGAAGGCCTGGAAGATCTCCTCGATCGGCGTCGCCAGCAGCTCCTGGGCGGACGCATAGCCGAGCATCCGCGCGGCGGCCTCGTTGGCGTAGATCAGCGCGCCCTCGGCGTGCTGGACGGTGACCGCCTCGGCGAGCGTCGAGAGGGCGGCGGTCAGCTGCGCCTCGATCGTCTCGAGCTCGGAGTAGAGCCCCGCGTTGTCGAGCGCGAGCGCGGCGCGACCGGCGAGCACCCGGGCGAACTCGAGGTCCTCGGCGTCGTAGCTGCGGCCCGATTGCCTGGTCACCGCGAGCGTCATCAGGCCGAGCCGTCGCCCGCGCGCGCGCAGCGGCACGACGAGCGCGGCCGTCACCCCGAGGGCGCGCAGCCGCGCGAGATCCTGCTCGTCGGTCGCGATCGCCTTGAAGACGGTGTCGTCGACCTCCGACAGCAGACGCGGCACATCGGGATCGCCGAGCTCCTGGATCGCGCCCGGGGGCCGCGCGGCCAGCATCGTGGCCGCGGTCGTGCCGCCCGCTTCCCCGGCGACCCGCACGGCCAGGCGCTGCAGCTCGCCCTGGCCCATCGCGTCGACGATGCAGATGTCGGCGACGACCGGCACGAGCAGGTCGTTGAGGCCGGCGACGGTGTCCGCGAGGGTGCGCGTGCCGTCGGCGATCTCGGCGACCGCCGCCAGGATCGAGAAGCGCTCGCGGTCGCGCCCCACGCGGGCGTTGCTGCGGGCCGTGAGCGCGGCGAGGACGCTCGCGAGCGCCACCACGACGATGCGGTAGACGTAGACGCTGTCACCGAGGGTGTTGCGCCAGAGCGGGCTTAGCGCGACGAGCGCGACGGAGATCGAGCCGACGATGACGACGTCGCGCGTCGTGCCCAGCAGCGCGGTCAGCAGCGGCGCCACGACCACGATCCCGATGACCGCCGTCGACGGCTGCGCCCACACGTCGATCACGGCGAGCAGCGCCGCGATCGCCAGGCCGGGTCCGAGCGCCAGGACGCGTCCGCCACCCTGCGGATCCATCCGCAGCCTGTCCAGCCTGGACGCGGTCACGGCGCAGATGATACGAGGCGGTCGGGGGTCGTCAGCCGGTCGGCGCGTCGGCGAGCCCGGCCGCCGCGCGGTACGCGCGCCAGCCGCCGAAGCCCGTGATCTCGCGTGCGGAGGCGACCGCGTCGGCCTCGCAGATGAAGCCCTTGACGCCGCGCCCGTCGGCGAGCGCGATCGTGCCGATCGCCAGTGGCGGCGAGACCCCCGCGACGAGGCGCCCGAAGGCCTCCATCGAGAGCTCCCAGAGCTCGACCTCGATGCCCTCGCCGCCAGGCGCGCCGCCGCCGACGAGCCCCGGCTTGGGCGGCACCGCGCCGGGCAGGTCGAACAGGCGGTAGGTGGCGGCGGTGCGCGTCGTCTCCAGCAGACGCCCCCCGGCGGCGACGAGCTGGCCGTTGAGCGGCTCGCCGCTGAGGTGCGCCCCGACGACCGCGACCGCGACCGTGTCGGCGGCCGCGCCGGCGCGCGGCCCGGCCTGCTCCTCCTCGCGCCAGCGGCCGGCGAGCGTGAGCAGTGCGCGCTCGCCACCCGCCGGGGCGATCAGCGACACGCCGAACGGCAGCCCGTCCTCGCGCGCCGCCGCGGGGACCGCGATCGCGCAGAGGTCGAGCAGGTTGACGAAGTTCGTGTAGGTCCCCAGCTGGGCATTGCGCGCGATCGGCTCCTCGGCGATCTCGGCGGCCGTGAAGAGCGTCGGGGCGGTCGGCACGAGCAGCGCGTCGGCGGACTCCCACAGCCCGCGCGTGGCGGCGCGCAGCTCGGCGAGCCGCTGCGCGCCCTGAAAGGCCTCGACCGCGCCGAGGTCGCGGCCGGCCATGACGACGCGCCGCACGATCGGGTCGACGTCGCCGGGGTGCGCGGCGATGAAGGCGCCTACGGCCGCGTAGCGCTCCGCCACCCAGGGCCCGTCGTAGAGCAGGCCGGCCGCCTCGGCGAACGGCTCGAAGTCGATCTCGGCGACCTCCCAGCCGAGTGCGATCGCGCGCTCGCGGGCGCGCTGCCAGGCGCGCGCCGCGGCGGCGTCGCCGAAGAAGTCGAGCTGGTCGGGCCGCGGGACCGCCAGGCGCGCGCCGGGCGCGTTCCAGCCCAGGCGCTCGGCGGGCTCCGGCGGCAGGCGCGAGTACGGGTCGCGCGGGTCGGGGCCGCCGGCGACCGCGAGCACGCGCGCGGCGTCGCCGACGTCCGCCGTCAGGATCGAGACGCAGTCCAGGCTGCGGCAGGCCGGGACCACGCCGCTCGTGCTCAGCCGGCCGAGCGAGGGCTTGAGGCCGACGATCGCGTTGAACGCGGCCGGCACGCGCCCTGATCCGGCCGTGTCGGTGCCCAGCGCGAACGGGACGGTGCCGTCGGCGACGACGACGGCCGATCCCGAGCTCGATCCGCCCGCGACATAGCGCGGGTCGGCGACGCTTGCGCACGCGCCGAAGGGCGTGCGCGTCCCGGTCAGGCCGGTGGCGAACTGGTCCATGTTCGTCTTGCCGATCGGGATCGCCCCCGCCGCCACGAGCCGCTCGACGACGAAGGCGCTGCGATCGGGCACGTGGGAGAAGGCGGGGCAGGCGGCCGTCGTCGGCGTGCCCGCCAGGTCGATGTTGTCCTTGATCGCGAAGGGGACGCCGTACAGCGGCAGGCTCGGCGCGGCGGTGCGCAGCCGCGCGAGCGCCGCCTTGACCGCGCTCCACGCGACGAGCTCGATCCACGCAGGTTGGGAGGCCGATCGCGCGCGCTCGTAAGCGCGCGCGACGACCTCCTGGGGATCCTGCGTGCCGTCGCGGTAGCCCGCGAGCAGCTGCTCGATGCCCACCCGCGCCCCCCGTTCTAGGCCGGGACGGGCTTGGCCGCCGGCCGCTCGACGACGACCGGGGCGGAGGCCGCCAGCCGCTCCGCGGCCTCCTCGACGTCCGCCGGGTCGGAGGGATCGACCTCGCGCTCGGGCAGCTTCAGCATGTGGAACCCGAGGCAGACGAGCGACACGAAGAAGTAGCCCAGGGCGAGCTTGAGCTGCACCGAGTCGAAGTCCAGCGACACCTTCGCGCCGTGGATCAGGCCCACGCAGGACAGCGCTCCGGCAAGCGCGCTGTAGCCGGCGGCCCAGATGAAGCGCCGGTCGATCATGAACGCGGCGATCGCGCCGAGCAGCAGGCCGGCGAGGACGGCGCCCTCGCCGAGCTTCAGCATTCCGGTGTAGATCACCCCGGCGTTGTTGAGGGCATCGTCGCCGACCTTCGCCGCGTTCGTCCCGGCCGCCGACAGCGCGTTGTCGATCAGCCCGCTCGCCCACGCCGCCGCGTTGGGCACGATCGCCAGCACCACCGCCGCGTAGTGCGCTCGCGGCACGGCCCGGAACGCCTGCGCGCCGATGACGAGGCCGATGTAGAGCAGCACCGGGACGATCGCCGGCACCGGCAGCAGCGCGCCGAGCAGCGGGAACAGGCCGATGACGCACATGAGGAAGATCGCGATGCCCGTCGCCAGCGAGTAGGAGATGCGCCCGCCGGCCGCCTTCCAGCCGGGCTGCCCGACGTACACCGCGGGCGGGAACGGGCAGCCGAGGGCCGACCCGACGATCGCGCCGGTGCCGTCCGCGAGCAGGACCTTGCGCAGGCTGTAGGAGTCGCCGGCGGCCGCCGCCGACTCGACGTTGCTCATGGCTTCGGTGAAGTTGTAGATGCCGAGTGGGATGGCGGTTGCAAGCAGCGGCGAGATCCCGCTCAGGCCGTGGGAGAGCAGGTCGACGTTCAGCGACGGCAGCCCGATCGCGATGTCGTGCGCGGCGGAGCTGACCGCGGCAGTCTCCATGAAACCGCCCGCCCACGCGATCGCGCTGCCCAGCAGCAGCGCCGCCAGGCCGAGCGGGAAGTTGCCGGGCAGCTTCACGCCGCCGACGAAGCCGATGATGATGAGCGCCAGCACCGGCAGCGCGATCCAGGCGGCCTCCCACATCTGCGCGGCGGGCCGCATCGAGATGAACGTGATCGAGATGCCGGCGAGCGTGCCCAGCAGCGCCGCGCGCGGGGTGAACTTGCGGATCGTCGGCCCGACGAAGGCGCCGATGAGGATGATCACGCCGATGATGAACGCCCATGCCAGGCCGGCCTCCCAGGCCTTGACCGGGTCCTTCGTCGCGAGGAACGTCGGCAGCATCACGACGAACGTCACGATGAACATGTGCGGCACGCTCGGGCCGTAGGGCATCGCCGTGACGTCGCTGCGGCCCTCCTTCTCGGCCAGCTTCTTGGCGAGGTAGAAGTAGAAGCAGTTGCCGATCAGCAGCTCGATGCCGAGCGCAGGAAGGATCGTGTGGAAGACGTCGTTCGCCGGGATCTGGACGACGCCCGCCGACAGGCCCGCCAGCACGAGGACGTTGACGAGCATGTTGATGCCCAGGCCGAAGAACGCGTTGAGGTCCCCGCGCGTCCAGAGCGGCGGCGAGTTGGAGGGGAGCGGAACGGCGACAGCAGACATTGGCGACCTCGCTAGTTGACGGCGGCGGGAGTGGGCAGGTGGGCCAGCAGGTCCTGCGAGGAGGCGACCCAGCCGAAGATCCCGCCCTGGGCGGCGATCATCTTCAGGCCGACCTCCTGGAACTCCGGGAAGTAGGAGCCGACGCAGTCCGAGAGCACG
>JAXDFS010000086.1:0-20370 GCA_034665465.1 Solirubrobacteraceae bacterium | reverse complement strand
GCATGTCGGCGAGGCGGACGAACGCGGCCTCGCCGGTGGCGTCGTCGGAGTGATGGCGCTCGATCGCCGAGGCGACCGCGGGCGGCAGGCCCCAGCGGCGGGCGAGCACGCCGCCGACGAGGGCATGGTCGACGCCGAGCTCGCGACGCTCGCGATGGATGCGCTCCTCGGGAGTGCGCGCGGCCCCGTGGACCTGCTCGGGGTAGCCCGGGTAGGCATGTGTGAGGACGAGCTTGCCGATGTCGTGCAGCAGCGACGTGACCATGAGGCGGTCGCGATGCTCGTAGCCGGCCTCCTGGGCGAGCCGGTCAGCGGCGCGCTGCGTGGCGACGCCGTGCAGGCGGAAGCGCTCGGGAGCGGCGTCCCAGACCGACGAGCGCTCGAAGAAGTCAAAGGTGCGGGCGCGGCTGGCGAGCGCCTGGACGGACTCGGGCGAGAGGACCTCGACGGCCTTGACGATCGACTCGACGCGGCCCTGGCGGGGGCCGTCGAGCTGGTTGGCGAGGCGCATGACGCTGATGACGAGCGCGATGTCCGACTCGACGGTTGCGACGATGTCGGCGGGCGAGACGCGCTCGGCCGTGACCAGGCGCAGCAGGCGGTTGCGCGACTCGGCGAGCGCGGGGAATGCCTCGAGCGCCTCGAACGCCGCCGTCAGCCGCCGGCCATGACCCTCGTTGTGATGACGCTGGACGGGGGCGCTGTTGGACTCGGTGCGCAGGGCTGAAGCGGTGGGGTTCATATGGGACGTCCTGCCTTCCGATCGGGTTGCGACGACAAGACCCCTATCGGCAGCACTGGACAGATGGTTGAGCGACCCGGCGCGATTCGTTATGGGGCCAGCGCGCGGTCGATCCGCGCCAGCGACTCCTCGCGCCCGAGGACGACCAGCGTCTCGAAGATCCCCGGCGAGACCGCCCGCCCCGCGAGCGCCACGCGCACGGGCTGAAAGACCTGCTTGGGCTTGGCGCCGAGGTCGCGCACGACGCCCTCCAGCGCCTCCTGCACGGGCCCGAGCTCGAACGGGTCGACCTCCTCCAGGGCGCTGCGCACCGCCTGCAGCGCCGTCATCCCGTCGGGCGTCAGCCACTTCTCGCGGGCGGCGGGGTCGTCGGCGGGACCGTCGAAGATGAAGCCCGCCAGGGGCCAGAAGTCCGCCAGCGTCTGGACCTTCTCGCGCGAGATCTCGACCGCGGCGCGCAGGCCGCTGCGGCCCGTGTACTGCTCCAGGCGGGCGGTGAGATCGTCGACGCCCAGCTCACGCAGGTAGCGGCCGTTGAGCCAGCGCAGCTTCTGCTCGTCGAAGCGCGCCGGGTTGCGCGAGACGCGCTCGAGTGAGAAGCGCTCGACCAGCTCGTCGGTCGAGATGATCGTCTGGTCGTCGTCGCTGCCCCAGCCCAGCAGCGCGAGGTAGTTGCGCAGCGCCTCGGGCAGGTAGCCCGCCTCGCGCAGCTCCTGCACCGACGCCGCGCCGTGGCGCTTGGAGAGCTTCTTGCCGTCGGGGCCGTGCAGCAGCGGCAGGTGCGCGTAGATCGGCTGCTGGGCGCCCAGGGCCTCGAGCACGAGCAGCTGCTTGGGCGTGTTGGAGAGGTGGTCCTCGCCGCGCACGACGTGCGTGATGCCGGCGTCGAGGTCGTCGACGGCGACCGCGAAGTTGTAGAGGACGCTTCCGTCGGCGCGCGCGATCACGGGGTCGTCGAGGTGGGTGTGCCGGAAGGTCGTCTCGCCGCGGATGACGTCGTGCACGACGGTCGCGCCGTCGTCGGGCACGCGCAGGCGCACCGCGCCGCTCTCCTCGGCGTCGCCGCGAAAGCCGCGCTCGGCGCCGTGCTCGTCCTTGAACGCGCGGACGTCGTCGGCGGTCGCGCTGGAGCGGTAGGCGTGCCCTCCCGCGAGCAGCTGCTCGAGGATCTCCTGGTGGCGCTCGGTCCGCGAGACCTGGCTGATCGGGCCCTCGTCGTAGTCCAGATCCAGCCAGCGCAGGGCGTCGAGGATCTGCTCGACGTTCTCGGGGGTCGAGCGCTCGCGATCGGTATCTTCGATGCGCAGGACGAGCGTCCCACCGGCGTGCCGCGCCAGCAGCCAGTTGTACAACGCCGTGCGCGCGCCGCCGATGTGCAGCGCGCCGGTCGGGGAAGGAGCGAAGCGGACTCTCATGTCCAATCACCCTACGAGAAGGTCGTCGCGATGCTGATCGGCGCCCACGTGTCACCGGCGGGCGGTCCGGCGAACGCCGTCGCGCGCGGCGTCGAGCGCGGCGCGACCGCGATCCAGATCTTCAACCAGAACCCGCGCGCCTGGAAGCCGCGCGACTACTCGCCCGAGGAGGTCGCCGCCTTTCGCGAGGCGATGGCGGCCTCGAACGTCGACGCGCTGCTGATCCACGCGGTCTACCTGCTCAACTGCGCCTCCGACGACTCCGAGATCCGCTCGAAGTCGCTGCAGTCGCTGATCGCGTCGCTGCAGGCCGGGTCGGCGCTCGGCGCCCACGCGGTCGTCCTGCATCCCGGCTCGGCCAAGACCGGCAACGTCGGCGAGGCGATCACCCGCGCCGGCGCGGTCATCGCGGAGGCGCTCGCCGAGTCCGACGGCTGCGCCCTGCACCTGGAGAACACCGCCGGCACCGGCGGCACGCTCGGGCGGTCCTTCGGCGAGCTGGCCGCGCTGATGGAGGCCGCCGACGGCGACGAGCGCCTCGGGTTGTGCCTGGACTCCTGCCATCTGCTTGCGTCGGGCTTTGACGTACGCAGCTTCGAGACCCTGGAGGGCGTGCTCGACGAGTGCGTCGAGATCGTCGGCCTGGAGCGCCTGGGCTCGCTGCACCTCAACGACTCGCAGACCCCGCTGGGCTCCAATCGCGACCGCCACGCCAACGTCGGCGAGGGCGAGATCGGCGAGGACGGCTGCGCGGTGTTCCTCTCCGAGCCGCGCTTCGAGGGGCTGCCGTGCGTCCTGGAGACGCCGGGCCCGAATCGGTCGGGCCCGACGAAGGAGGAGATCGCGCTGGCACGGCGGCTGCGCGAGCGCGGCCTGGCGGCACGCGCCGCCCGGCCCTGAGTCCCGCGGCCGGGTCCGGCAGCCGCGCGAGTCAGACGGCGAGCGCGGCGGGCCCGAGGACCTGCTCGAGCTCGGCGCGCAGCGTCGGCGTCGGTGCGACCTTGTAGCCGGGCCCCAGGCGCAGGCGGCGCGGGTCGCCACCGGTCATCTGGACCTCGAGGACGACCTCGCAGTCGCCGGGGTAGTTGGCCAGCAGGTGCTTGAGGTCGTCGATGACCGACGCCGGCAGGCCCGCCGCGTCCAGGCGCACGTGCAGCGGCAGCGGCCCGACCTTGCGCGTCGCCGCCAGCGCCTTCGCGGTCTCGATCTCCGCCTCGGTCGGAGCGAAGGGCTCCGCCGTCTGCACGACCAGGCACGTCTTGTCGGCGTCCTTGTGATCCACGCGGCCGCGCACGACGACGACGGAGTCCACGCCGAGCGCGCCCTCGTACTCCGCCAGCGCCTTGCCGAAGACGAGGATCTCGACGCTGCCCTCGAGGTCGTCGAGCGTCGCGAACATCATGTGCTCGCCGTTGCGCGTGCGGATCTTCTTGGCGGCGGTGATGATCCCGCCCGCGGTGACCCAGTCCTTGTCCCTGCGCTGGGCGAGCTCCCCCAGCGGGCAGTCGACCCGCGCGCGCAGCGCCTCACGGACCTGCTTGAGCGGGTGCGCGCTGATGAACAGCCCGATCGACTCCTTCTCGACCGCGAGCAGCTCGGGCTGGTCGAACTCCTCCGTCGGGATCGGCGGATGGGCGGGCGCGGCGAACGCCGCCGCGGCGCCGTTGGCGCCGGAGTCGTCGCCGAGGTCGAAGGCGTCGAAGATCGAGCCCTGGCCGATCTCGAGGTCCTGCTGGGCCTTCTGGCCCGCGCCCTGCGCCTGCTCGAGGATCATCAGCATGCCCTTGCGCGTGGCACCAGTCGACCCGAACGCGCCGCACTTGATGAGCGCCTCGATCGCCTTCTTGTTGACCGCGCGCGCGTCGACGCGGGCGCAGAAGTCCCACAGCGATTCGAACGGGCCGCCCTCCTCGCGAGCGGCCTTGATCGCCTCGACGGCGGCGAAGCCGACCCCCTTGACGGCGTCCAGGCCGAAGCGGATGTTGCCCTCGTGGACGACGAAGTCGTGGTCTGAGACGTTCACGTCCGGCGGCAGGATCTCGATCCCCATCTGCTCTGCCTGCGTCGCGAAGAACGGGACCTTGTCCTTGGTCGACATGACCGAGCTGATCAGCGCCGCCATGTACTCGGCCGGGTAGTTGGCCTTCAGCCAGGCGGTGCGGTAGGCGATCAGCGCGTAGCACGCGGCGTGGGAGTTGTGCGAGACGATGCCATTGGCCAGGAAGTTCAGCGGACCATCGGCGCACATCTCGACGTCGTAGGTGCTCTCGCGGCCCATCGGCTCGATCGCGACGATCCTGTCGCCGTTCTCTGCGTGGGCCGTGGCCATGTGGCGCTCGACGCGGAAGCGGAAATCCTCGGGGGCCACGACCACGTACGGGAGGTCCCCGTACTTCTCCTCGAAGTACGCCGCTGCGCGGTCCATCCCATCCATCTCCCAGTAGACCCCGTCGAAATAGAAGTCGCACATCCGCCCGCTGGCAAGCGGCTTGTGCATCTCGAACTCGATGCTCTGGTCGATGAGCCATTCGCACATCTGTCGCTCCGGCCAGCTCGCACACCACATCCCGTTGGATGCGATGGAGCAGTGGCCGTAGCCGGGGCCGGTGTCGTACGCCGCCCGGACGCGGCCGAACGAGACCGCCATCTGCCGGGCGCGCCATTCGGGATCGTGGGCCCATAGCCATTTGACGCGCTCGTGCATCGCGGCGGTTCCCGCTCGGGTCATCTGCGGGTGCAGTTCGTGCATCCGCCGCATGTGCGCCGCTTGCTCCTCGTGCGGGCGCGCGGCCTGGTAGGCGCGCATTCGGACGGCCGCCTGGCGATCCCATTCCGCGCGCTCGACGCTGCGCGCCAGACGCTTCATGGTCTCGGCCCGAGCCTGCCGCTGCCTGTCGCTGACCATCGGCGTCGTGATGAGTTCGGTCGTGCCGACCTCCATCTCCGAAACCGCCATGTAGCCGGCGGTCGTCAGCAATCGGTGCTCGGCGGTCGCCCGAACCTGGCGACCGCTCTCGCAGCGCACGCGATAGACGAACTTGGTGCCCGTCCTGACGATCTGCCGCACCTTGTGGGGCCGGATACCTCCGTCGGCCCACATGGACATGATCTCCGGCACCTGGAGCCGAGCCGCGGCGGATAGCCTCATCCGGGTCCCATCGGGCAGGATCACCAGCGTTTGTGCAGACAGGCACTTGTTAAACGAGTAGTCAGCTGCCTTGACGTTCGTGGCCCACAGGTGCTCGATGACCTGCTCGCGCGTCCCCGAGGCGCGGCAGCCCTCGCGGAACTCCGGCTCGAGCTTTGCCATCGCCTCGCGGTTCTTCTTGCCGATCGCCTTGCGCAGGTCGTCCGCCTTGGCGCCCGAGAAGCCGGCCAGCGTCTTGGCGATCTGCATCGACTGCTCCTGGTAGAGGATCACCCCCATCGTCGACTCGGTGATCGGGCGCAGGCGCTCGTCGGCGTACTCGATCGTCTCCGGGTTGCGCTTGCCGCGCGCGTACGTGGAGATCTGGTCCATCGCGCCGGGGCGATACAGGGCGTTGAGTGCGACGAGGTCGTCGAACTCCGACGGGCGCACGTTGCGCAGCGCCTTCTGCATGCCCTCGGACTCGAACTGAAAGACGCCGATCGAGTCGCCCGCGGAGAGCATCTCGTAGGAGCGCTCGTCGTCGAGCGGCAGCTCCGCCATGTCCGGCCGCACGCCGGTCGAGCGCTCGATGATGTCCAGCGCGTCCTCGATGACGTCGAGGTTGCGCAGGCCCAGGAAGTCCATCTTCAGCAGGCCGAGCCGCTCGACGGGCTTCATCGAGAACTGGGTCACGATCTTGAAGATCTTGTTGCCGTCGGCGTCGACCTGGTTGGAGTCGGCGAGCTGCAGCGGCACGATGTCCGTCAGCGGGCCCTCGGCGATGACGACCGCCGCCGCATGGATCGACGAGTTGCGCACGATCCCCTCGAGGCCCTGCGCGACGTCGACGATCTGCTTGGCGATCGGGTCGCTGTCGTAGGCCAGCCGCAGCGGCTCGCCGGGGCGCAGGCAGTCCTCGAAGGACGGCGAGCGGCCCATGACCGGATCGGGGATCAGCTTGGCGAGCTTGTCGCCGACGCCGTAGTCGTGCTCGAGCACCCGGGCGGCGTCGCGCGTGGCGGCGCGGGGGAACATCTTGCCGAAGGTGACGATCTGCGCAACCGACTCGCGGCCGTACTTGTCGACGACGTAGCGCATCACCTGCTCGCGCCCGCGCACGGAGAAGTCGATGTCGATGTCCGGCATCGAGACGCGCTCGGGGTTGAGGAAGCGCTCGAACAGCAGGTCGTAGCGCAGCGGGTCGACGTCGGTGATCTGCAGGCAGTAGGCCACGATCGAGCCGGCGGCCGACCCGCGGCCGGGCCCGACCGCGATGCCGCTGGACTTCGCGTAGCGGATGAAGTCCCACACGATCAGGAAGTAGGCGTCGAAGCCCATCCGCTCGATGACCCCGAGCTCCATCTCCACGCGCTCCCGGGCCTCCGCGGGCGCCGGATCGCCGTAGCGCAGCGCCAGGCCCTCCTGGACGCGGGCGCGCAGGTAGGCGTTCTCCGGCGTCCCGTCGGGGGTCGGGTAGTGCGGGATCAGCTGCTTCTCGAGCTCGATCTCGACGTTGCAGCGCTCGGCGATCTCGAGCGTCGAGGCGATCGCCTCCGGCCAGGGGGAGAAGGACTGCGCCATCTCCTCGTTGGACTTCTGGAAGAACTCGTTCGTGTCGAACGTCATCTTCGGCTGGCGCAGCGTGGACTTCGTCTGCACGCACAACAGCGCGGTGTGGTGGTGGTAGTCCTCCTTGCGCAGGTAGTGCACGTCGGCCGTGCCGACGAGCGGCCGGCCGAGCTCGCGCGCGATGCGGACGATCCCCTCGTTCGCCTTGTCCTGCTCGGGCAGGCCGTTGCGCTGGACCTCGAAGTAGACGTCCTCGGGCCCGAAGACCCGCAGCAGATCGTCCGCGTGCGCGCGGGCGTCGTCGAGGCGGTCGGCGAGGATCCGCTGGCAGAAGCGGCTCGCCAGGCAGCCCGTCATCGCGATGATGCCCTCGCTGTAGCGCTCGACGACGCCGAGGTCGAGCGTCGGCTTGCCGCGGTTGAGGCCGTTCAAAAAGCCCGCGCTGGAGAGCTTGACGAGGTTGCGGTAGCCGGCGTCCGTCGCGGCGACGAGCGTCAGGTGGTTGTGCTCATGGCGGCCGCGGGCGCTCTGATCGTCGACGAGGTAGATCTCGCAGCCGAGGATCGGCTTGATCCCGTGCTTGCGCGCCGCCAGGAAGTGCTCGACGGCTCCGTTCATGACCCCGTGGTCGGTGAGGCCCAGCGCCGGCTGGCCGAACGCCGCGGCGCGCGCGGCGAGGGCGTCGATCTTGCAGGCCCCGTCGAGCAGCGAGTACTCCGAGTGGACGTGCAGGTGGGCGCAGGAGGGGGCGGTCACGAGCGGCTGAATATATGCACCACGGCGGATGTCGCGGTGCGGCCATCCCGCAGTTTGGGGGTGGCGCCTGGAGCCACGGGCGCCCGCACCCGGGGTGTGTCGAACTTCCGGGTCCTGGGCCGGGTTTTTCGGCACACCCGGCGGATCGGCGAGTTCCCGGCGTGCGTCAGCGCCGCGCCGCGCGCTCAGTCACCACCGCTCGAATGCGACGCCCGTCTACGAGTCGCTGCGCCGCGAGGCCACCACAGCGGCCACGCTCACCGCGCCGACGACCACGGCCGCCATCGACGCCGTGCGCCGCGACGGGACGAGGTTGCTCACGCGGCGGCGGACGTACCACTGCGCGCCGTGCCAGACGACGAAGCCCAACATCTTGTATCCCATGAGGGGAAGGCTACCCCGGCGCGGCTATGCGGACTCGTCGTCCGCGGCTGCGGCTGCGTCGGCGCGCAGCCTGTACGCCATCCGCGACTGCAGCGACCACAGCTCGATGAAGCCCGGCGAGGCCTGCTGGGAGAACAGGCCGCCCGACTCGCCGAAGGACGCCAGCGCCTGGTCGTAGACGGCGTTGGGCGACTCGCGTGTGACGACGCGCGCCGAGCCCTTGTAGAGCTTGATGCCGATCGTGCCGGTCACCTGCTCGTTGACGCGCTCCATGAAGGCGTCGAGGTCGCCGCGCAGCGGCTCCCACCACAGGCCGGCGTAGACGAGATAGGCCCACTGGCGCTCCAGCCCGGGCTTGAACTGGTTCTGGTGGATCGTGCCGACGAGCTTCTCGAGCTCCTGATGGGCGGGCAGGATGATCGCCGCGGCCGGCACCTCGTAGATGTCGCGGACCTTCAGCCCCACGATGCGGTCCTCGATGTGGTCGACGATGCCGACGCCGTGGCGGGCGCCGATCTCGGCGACGTGCTCGAGCAGCGCGACGAGCTCCATCCGCTCGCCGTCGACGGCGACCGGCACGCCGTGCTCGAAGGAGACCCGAAGCGTCTGCGACTCCTCGGGCGCGCGCTCGGGAGGGGTGACGAGCTGGAAGACGTCGTCGTCGGGCGCGTGCGTGAGGTCCTCGATCCAGCGCCCCTCCGAGGAGCGCCCCCAGAGGTTGTCGTCGATCGAGTAGGGCGTGATCTCCGTGCCACCCTTGACCGGGATGCCGTGCTGGCGGGCGTACTCGATCTCCTCGTCGCGGCCCATCTGCCAGCCGCGGACCGGCGCGATCACCTTCAGCTCGGGGGCGAGCGTCGCGATCGTCGCCTCGATGCGCACCTGGTCGTTGCCCTTGCCGGTGCAGCCGTGGGCGATCGTGTCGCAGCCCGTCGCACGGGCCACGTCGACGGCGAGCTTGGCGATCAGCGGACGCCCGAGCGCCGTGAACAGCGGGTAGCCGCCGCCATAGAGCGCGTTGGCCTTGATCGCCGGAAGCACGAAGTCACGCGCGAACTCCTCGCGCGCATCGATCGTGTGGCACTCGACCGCGCCGATGCGGCGGGCCTTGTCCTCGATGACCTCGTAGTCCTCGCCGGGCTGGCCGAGGTTGACGGTCAGCGTGACCACCTCGGCCTCGTACTCGTCGGCGATCCACTTGAGCATGACGCTCGTATCCAGGCCGCCGGAATAGAGCAGGAGGACCCGTCCGACCTCGCCCCGCTCGGCGAGATAGGAAGCCGTGCGGGTGTGCGGCGTCTGGTTCGTGGTTTCGGCCATGTGCAGCGGAAGCCTACGAGGCGCCGCTTCCCGGCGGCTGCGCGATGCAAACCATCCGAAGGGTTGGTGACGAACGGCGCAAGATCAGCTAGCTTTCCCTGGGACTGATCGCGCGTTGGGGGACGTGCGGGACGGATCCAACGACAGCAGGGGGACATACATGACCATCGAGGCTCGTCGCATACCGCGCGGCGTCAAGGCGATCCTACTCGCGTTGACCCTCACTCTGATCGCCGCCGTGCCGACCGCGATGGCCGACACGATCTACCCGGACAACAAGATCACCGGGACGTCGTTCGATGCAGGCCTGGACGGCTGGTCGGAGTTCACCAACCAGTGCTTCCTCGTCGACCTCAACGGCGAGAACCCGCTCCTGAACCTTCCAGCGCCGCAGCCGCTGTGCTCCCCGCACACGGTGCATTCTGCCGGCCATGGCACGCCGCCTGGATCGATGGAGCAGATGAGCGACCAAGCCGCTTCCGCGGCGGTGCTCGGCGGTCTGGTCGGCGCCATCCGCGGCGAGGCCACGGCGCTCTCCCCCGTGTTCACGGTACCCACCGGCGGGGCCGCGACCTTCACGGTCGATCGGCGCTTCACGGTCGAGGCGCTGGCTGCGCTCGGACTGCCCGATCCTCCGGTTCAGTTCAACTACAACTTCTGGCTCGTCGACCAGGCCAACCCGGGTGCACCGCTGATCCTCGACGGCGACACGGTCGACACCACGCGCAACCTCGACCCGCCCTTCAGCGGGCACGGCCCGATCTCCCTGCCGGCCGGCAGCGTGCAGACCGGCCACAGCTACCGGATCATGGTGAAGACGACCTTCAAGGCCAATCCGGGGAACCTCCTGAGCCTTACGGCCGCGCTCTACACCGCCCGCGCGCAGTACGACAACGTGCGCCTGCGCGTGGCTGACGGCACGCCGTTCCTCAGTGGCGTTCCGGCGGCGATCACCGATCCGGCCACGAACATCACGGCGACGACGGCGACGCTCAACGGCCGCACGAACGCCAACGGGCTGCCGACGACGTACCAGTTCCGCTACGGCGTCAACGACGCCACGCCCACGCTCGACCAGGCAACCCCGGTGGCGTCGGCGGGCACGCTCACGACGCTCCAGCCGCGGCATGCCGACATCACGGGCCTCGCCGTGTGCACGCCGTACCTGTTCCGGATCGAGGCCACGACCGTCAACCCGCAGAACAACGTCAGCACGACGACGGTCGGTGACACTCTCTCCTTCCGGACCGACTGCGCGCCGACGGCGGTCACCGATCCGGCCTTCCCGGCCCCGACGGTGGCCGAGTTGCGCAGCACGATCAATCCCAATGGCTCTGCCACGTCGTACTTCTATGAGTGGGGCCCGGACAGCCTGCCGGCGGGGCAGTTCCCCAACCGCATTCCGGCGGCGCCCACCACGATCGCGATCGGCGAAGGCGACACGCCGGTCTCCCCCAACAGCCAGGTGATCAGCGGATTGACGCCGCTGACCACGTATCGCGCCCGCGTCGTCGCGATCAACAGCGTCGGCACGACGGTCGCGAACCCGGTGACGTTCACCACGCCGGGTCTCGGCGCAACGGGAGCGACCGGAGCGACCGGTGCGACAGGAGCGACCGGGGCAACAGGTGCCACGGGTGCCACGGGTGCCACCGGCGCCACCGGAGTTCCCGGTGCCAACGGGACCAACGGCGTCAACGGCGCTCCGGGTCCGGCCGGAGCTCCCGGCGCACGCGGGCCGGCGGGCCAGACGCCCGATCTCGGCTCGTCGATCCAGGACCTGCTGTCCACCAACAAGCTGGCCATGATCCGCATCGACGCGACGCGGCTCAAGGTCCCGATGTCCGGGCGTGACATCGGTCGCGTCCGGGTGCAGATCTTCTGCCGCCCGGTCGCCGTGCGCACCTGCTCGGGCAATATGAAGGTCCGCTCGGTCAACAAGATCAACCCGGCCAGCACGGGCAGCCGCCCCGCTCGCCGCGTGACCTTCGCCACCGACGCAGTCCAGCTGGACGTGAAGAAGATCGGCTTCGGGATCTTGAACTTCAACGCCCAGCGCCGCGCGGTCATCCGCCGGCAGCGCTCGATCCGCGCGTCCGTCATCGTGTCGGTCATCGACGCCAACAACAACCGCCAGAACGTGCGTCGCAACGTCACGATCGTCCCGGGCAGGTAGCCGGCTCGACCAGCGACAGTGCCTCTGGCCGCGGGCCCTCTCCGGAGGGCCCGCGGTCGTTAAGGCCGGATGCGACGAAAGTCGCGCATCGCGAACGGCGTTTGCGGGAAAAGTGGAGCCGCGGGCAGGGTCTCGTACTCGTCGGGGGCAGCGGCGTTTGCCGGAGAAGGTCCGCATCGGTGATCACACGGACTGAGGAGGGACGATGCGGTGCAACGAACGTAGGCGGGTGGGGTGGCTCGCGCTCGCGACCCTGAGCGCATTCGCGGTGCTGGTGCCGGTGGCCAGCGCCGACACGGCGCTGCCGGTGTGGACGTGCCGCGGGAGCGCGGCATATGTCGAGCTCGACCCCCTGCTGGGCCCCCAGCGCATCGAGCCGATCGTGGCGAACGGCTTCGCCGACCGCAATGCGCCCGACGCGCCGCAGTGCACGCACCAGGACCAGGGCGTGCCCAACGTGACGCTGCCGCCGCCGGCGGCCGGTGCTCCGCCGCTCTCGCTCACGCTGCAGGCGCCCTTCGCCCGCACGAACATCACTCCCGCGCTCGGCGCCGCCCGCGACCAGACCGTCACCGCCACCGGCGGGGTCGTCGACCCGCTGAGGATTCAGCTCGGAAACCTCGTCATCGAGGCCCGCGCGATCAGCGCGCAGGCCAGCGCCACGTGCGTCGGCACCACGCCGACGATGACGGCGTCGAGCACCGTGGTCGAGCTGTCGATCAACGGCAACCCGATCACGATCCCGACCGGCCCGGGTCAGACGACGCTCGACCTCTCGCCGCTCTTGATCATCACGTTCAACGAGAAGGTCGCGGAGGGCACCGCGACCTCCGCCGATCAGGCGCTCACCCAGCGCGCCCTGCACATCCAGGTGCTGCCCTCGCCCCTGCAGCCGGCGGCGAACATCGTCGTCGGCGAGGCCAAGGTCGACCGCCACGGCGCTGTCTGCGCCCCGCCGCCACCGCCTCCCGCCTGCCCGCCCGGAAGCGTGCCGCAGACGCCGGGGGCCACGCCGCTGGTGTGCATCCTGACCGTGGTGCAATGCGCGCCGGGATCCACCCAGGTGCCCGGCGGAGCCCCGGGCACATGCGTGCAGAACTGCCCGGCAGGATCGAGCGCCGACCCGGCCACGGGAGCCTGCGTGATCGTGCGCCAGGCGCCTCCGGTCGACTGCCCGGCCGGCAGCACGCGCGACCCGGCAACGAACAACTGCGTGCTCATCCGCGACCGGCCCTGCCCGGCGGGGGCGACGGTCGACGCGGCCACGAACACCTGCGTGCTCATCCGCGACCGACCGTGCCCGGCGGGGGCGACGCCCGACCCGGCGACGAGCGTCTGCGTCCAGCAGGTCGTGCGCAACGTCGGCAGCTCGACGGTCGCCGGCGAGAACGGGCGCGTCGGAAGCTCGACCGGCCCGGTCGCGACCTGCGGGCGCCTGGAGATGCACTTCGTGCGCGGCGGCAAGCGCACCCTGACCAACCGCTTCGGCAACCGCGTCGTGACGCGCGGGCGGCTGGTGACGTGCGGCAGCAACCCGCGCTCGATCGTGGGCGCGCGGATCGACGTCGTGCACGTGCTGCCCGACGGGCGGCGCCTGCGCAAGACCGGGCTGCGCTCGCGCGCGGCAGGCAGGCTGACGCTGATCCTGCCGCTGGACCTGCGCAGCCGCAGGCTGGAGTACTCATACCGGCCGGACCTGCGCAGGACGCGGGTCACGTCGCGCGTCACGCTGCGCCTGACCGTGCGTGACCGCAACGGGCGCGTGCTCAACAAGTAGCCACGACAGCCACGACGTACTGCGGGCCCTCCTCCGGGAGGGCCCGCCGTCGTTGTCGTGAGGATGTGATGAGAGTCGTGCGAGGGCCGGGCCGATCGCGGGCAATGCAAGCTCAGGCGGGTACGACCTCGCACGTCCGGACGACAGTGACGTCGCCGGAGCAGGTCCCGCATCGCACATCAACGGACTCGGAGGCACCATGCGGGACACCACACGGACGAGGGCGCGCCTGCTCGCGCTCGCCACCCTGAGCACCTTTGCGGTGCTCGCACCCACCGCCAGCGCCGACACCACGCAGCCGGTCTGGACCTGCCGCGCGAGCGCGGGCTACGTAGAGGTCCCAGGGCTGCTGGGCACGACGCGGGTCGAGCCGGTGCTGGCCAACGGCTTCCCGGACTCCGCCGCCCCCGACAGCGGCCAGTGCGCAAGCTCGGACGCCGGCGTGCAGAACGTCGCCATCCCGGCGGGCCCGGCCGGCAACCCGACCCCGCTGGTCGCGTTGAACGCCGCCTTCGCCAGGACGACGATCAGCCCCGAGATCGCGGCGGCCCGCGACCAGACCGCCGCCGCCAACGGCGGGGTGACCGATCCGCTGCACATCACGCTGGGCGCCCTCGACATCGTCGCGCAGACCGTCAGCGCCCAGGCGACCGGCAGCTGCGCCGGCACGACGCCCACGCTCACCGGCTCGAGCACGGTCGTCCAGCTGTCGATCAACAACGCCGCGCCGATCACCATTCCCACGAATGCCCCGACGACGACGATCGACCTGTCGCCGGTGGCCATCGTCACCTTCAACGAGCAGGTCACGACGGGCGACGCGACGTCCCCCGACCAGGCGCTGACCCAGCGCGCCGTGCACATCCAGGTCCTGCCCGTCGCCGCATCCGGGGCGACGCCGGCGACGCCGGCGGCGAACATCGTCCTCGGTGAGGCCAAGGTCGACCGCCACGGCGCGGTCTGCGCCCCGGCGCCCCCGCCGCCCGTCTGCACCGCGCCGGCGGTTGCGGTCGCGGGCAGCAACCCGCTCGTGTGCGCGCTGAGCGTCGTGCAGTGCGCGCCCGGCTCGACCCAGGTCGCCGGAGCCGCAGCCGGCACCTGCGTGCAGGTCTGTCCGGGGGCCTCGACGGCCGATCCGGCCACCGGAGCGTGCGTCATTCCGGCGCCGGCCGCCAGCTGTCCCGCCGGCACGACCCGTGACCCGAAGTCCAACACGTGCATCCTGCTCGTCCAGCGACCCTGCCCCGCCGGTGCGACTCCGGACCCGTCCACGCGCGTCTGCGTCGTGACGGTGCACGATGCCGGCACGTCGACGATCGCCGGGGAGAACGGGCGCGTCGGAGGCTCGGGCGGTCCCGTCGCCACCTGCGGACGGATCGAGATGCATTTCGTCAAGGGCGGCAAGCGCACACTGACCAACCGCTTCGGCAACCGCGTCGTGACCCGCGGCCGGCTGGTCACCTGCGGCGCCAACCCGCGCCCGATCGTGGGTGCGCGGATCGACGTCGTCCACGTCCTGCCCGGCGGCAAGCGGCTGCGCAAGACCGGGCTGCGGTCGCGCAGCGGCGGCAAGATGACGCTGATCCTGCCGCTGGACCTGCGCAGCCGCCGGATCGAGTACGCCTACCGGCCCGACCTGCGCAGGACGAAGGTCACCTCGCGCGTCACCCTGCGCCTGACCGTGCGTGACCGCAACGGGCGCGTGCTCAACAAGTAGGCGCGACGGCCACGACGTGCCGCGGGCCCTCCTCCGGGAGGGTCCGCTGTCGTTCGCGGGCGCGTGTCAGAGCAGCGACCGCACCCGCGCCAGCGCGTCTGCGACCTCGTCCTCGCCGATCGTCAGCGGCGGCAGGAAGCGCACGGTCTGCGGGCCGGTCGCGTTGAGCACGAGGTGGCGCTCGAGCAGCGCGCGGCGCACGAGCTCGGGCGCGCCGCCCGCCTCGAGGTCGCAGGCGAGCATGAGCCCGCGCCCGCGGACGGCGACGACGCCCGGCAGCTGCGCGAGCCCCTCGGCCAGCACCGCGCCGAGCTCGCGGACACGCGCCAGCAGCGCCGGATCGCTGACGACGTCGAGCACCGCGTTGGCCGCCGCGCAGGCGACCGGGCCGCCGGCGAAGGTCGACCCGTGGTCGCCGGGCTGCAGGACGTCGGCCAGGCGCGGGCCGCAGATCAGCGCGCCGATCGGCAGCCCCCCGCCGAGCGCCTTGGCCGACGTCATGAGGTCGGGCACGACGCCCGCGTCCTCGTAGGCCCACAGCGTGCCGGTGCGCCCGAGGCCGCACTGCACCTCGTCGTAGATGAGCGTCGCGCCGTGCTCGTCGCAGGCCGCGCGGGCCGCGCGCAGCAGCTCGTCGTCGAGCACCCAGACGCCGCTCTCGCCCTGGACCGGCTCGAGGATCACGGCCGCGGTGTGCTCGCCGACCGCCCCGGCGACGGCCTCGGCCGTCGGCGCGACGGCGAAGAAGCCTGGCACGAGCGGGGCGAACGGGGCCTGCTTGGACTCCTGCGGCGTGGCCGACAGCGATCCGTAGGTGCGGCCGTGAAACGCGCGGTGAACGGAGATGATGTCGCCGCCCGGCCTGGCCTTGCGAGCGAGCTTCAGCGCCGCCTCGTTGGCCTCCGTGCCGGAGTTGGCGAAGTGGACCTTGCCGCCCAGCGAGCTCTCCGACAGGCGCTTTGCCAGCCGCATGCCCGGCTCGCTGTAGAAGAGGTTGCCGACGTGCACGAGCTGCGCGGCCTGCTGGCGGATCGCCGCGACGACCGCGGGATGGCCGTGCCCGAGCGATGTGACGGCCAGGCCCGTCTGGAAGTCGAGGTACTCCTGTCCGGCGGCGTCCCACAGGCGCGCGCCCTCCCCGCGCACGAACGCGACCGGCATGCGCGCGTACGCCGGGACGACGTGATCGCGCTCGAGCGCCTGCAGCTCCTCGACGCCGGCCGGGCCGGTCATGCCGCCGGGTGGATCTTCGTGCCGATGCCGGCGTCGGTGAAGAGCTCCAGGAGCAGCGAGTGCGGCAGGCGCCCGTCGAGGATGTGCGCCGCGCTCACGCCGCCGTGGATCGCCTCGATGCAGGCCGCCAGCTTGGGCCGCATGCCGCCGTCGACGCCCGGCAGCGCGTCGATGACCTCGTCGGCGCCGGCCGACGTGATGCGCGAGTCGGGATCTGACGGGTCGCGCAGCCAGCCCGCGACGTCGGTGAGGAAGATGACCTTGTAGGCGCCCAGTGCCTTGGCGATCGCGCCCGCGGCCTCGTCGGCGTTGACGTTGTAGGAATTGCCCTCGCGGTCGGCGCCGACCGACGCGATGACCGGGATGTAGTCCAGCGCGATGTGCTCGAGCACGCCGATGTCGACGCGGTCGATCTGCCCGACGAAGCCGATGTCCTCTCCCCCGGGGGCACTCTGGCGCGAGACGCGCAGCAGCGTGCCGTCGTCGCCGCAGAGGCCGACCGCCTGCTGGCCGTGGCGGTTGAGGCGCAGCACGATGTCCTTGTTGACCTTGCCGACGAGGACCATCTTCACGACCTCGACGGTCGCCTCGTCGCTGACGCGCAGCCCGGCGACGAACTCGACCGGCATCCCCAGGCGCTGCATGAACGACGTGATGTCCGGCCCGCCGCCGTGGACGACGACGGGGTTCATGCCGACGTACTTCAGCAGCACGACGTCGCGCGCGAACTCCTCGCGCAGCTCGGGATCGGTCATCGCGGCACCGCCGTACTTGATGACGACGGTGCGGCCGTGGAACTCCCGGATGTAGGGGAGCGCCTCGAGGAGGGTGCCGACGTCGCGCATCGTCTCGTGGCTCCTAGGTGGTGTATTCGGCGTTGATGGTCACGTACTCGTGGCTGAGGTCCGAGAAGAAGACCTCGGTCTCGGCGGGGTGGGTGGCGCCGGACACCGGCAGGCCGACCTCGTACTCGATCTCCAGGCCGGCGGCGGCCGCCTGCAGGGCCGCGGAGTCGTGCTCGACCGCGGCGCCATGGGCGCACACCGCGATGCCCTCGATCGCGATGTCCAGCGCCAGCGACGAGGACACCGGTCCCGCCCGCCCCAGGGCGGCGCCGGCAGCCTGGGCGATGCGCCCCCAGTTGGGGTCGGCGCCGTGCAGCGCCGTCTTCACGAGCGGCGAGTTGGCGACGGCGCGCGCGACGTGCTCGACGGCGTCCTGCTCGTCGCCGCGCACCACGACGCGCCCGATGCGCTTGGAGCCCTCCCCGTCGCGGATGATCATCACCGCGAGCATCCGCAGCAGGGCGTCCAGCGCCTCGCCGAAGCGCAGCTCGTCCTCGGACTCGGGCGCCACGCGCACGCCGCTGGAGCCCGAGCACTGCAGGATCACGGTGTCGTTGGTCGACAGCTGGCCGTCGACGGAGACGCGGTCGAACGAGCGCTTGACGCAGACGCCGAGCAGCAGCTCCGCGGTCTCCGGCTCCAGCGCGGCGTCGGTCTGCACGAAGCACAGCATCGTCGCGAAGGCCGGCGAGATCATGCCCGCGCCCTTGGCCTGCGCGGTCAGGCGAACCGGGCCCGACGGCAGGGTCACGGTCAGCTCCGCGCGCTTCTCGAAGGCGTCCGTGGTCATGATCGCCGTCGCGAACTCCTCGTCGCCGCCCTGGTGCAGGTCGCCGCGCAGGCGCGCGAGCGCCGACACGATCGCGCGGCCGTCCAGCGCGACGCCGATGACCCCGGTCGAGGCGACCGCGACGCGGTCGGCGGGCACGCCGACGGCCATCGCCGCAGCGCCCTGACAGCGCGCGGCCTCGTCGAGCCCCTGGCGCCCGGTCGCGGCGTTCGCGTTGCCGGAGTTGGCGACCACGGCCCGGATCCCGTCGAGCTGGGTGCGCTGCAGGCACAGCAGCACCGGAGCGGCCAGCACGCCCGAGCGCGTGAAGCGCGCGGCGCTGACGACCTCCTCGCTGTCGCAGACGAGCAGCCCGAGGTCGGCTCTGCCGTCGGGTCGCAGCCCGGCCGAGACCGCGCCGGCGCGGAAGCCGGCGGGCAGCCCGGCGCCGGGCTCGTCGGCGACGTGCCCGGGGCGCGGCACCCAGCGCGACTGGAAGAAGCCGTCGCTCACCAGGCCTCGATGCCCGTCGACTGCGCCAGGCCGTACATGAGGTTGAGGTTCTGGATCGCCTGCGACGCGGCGCCCTTCCAGAGGTTGTCGATCGCCGCGAACACGAGCACCTTGCCGGTACGGGGATCGGCGCGGGCGTGGATCGCGCAGACGTTGGTGTCGCGGACGTCGCGCACGCCCGGCGGCGCGTCGACGATGTCGACGAACTCGAGGTCGGCCGCCCAGCCCCCGTAGGCGGCGTCGACCTGATCCTGGCTCCAGAGCTCGCTCGTCGTGACGTAGCAGGAGACGAGCTCGCCCTGGTCGAGCGGCATGAGGTGGGCCGTGAACGTCGTCGTCACGGGCGCCCCGAGCAGGGCGAGCTCCTGGTCGATCTCGGGCATGTGGCGGTGCGCCCCGACGCCGTAGGGCACGACGTTCTCGGTCATCGACACGAAGTGCGTCTTGGCGCTCGGCGTGCGCCCGGCCCCCGACACGCCGGACTTCGCGTCGACGACGACGTCGAGGATCGTGCCCGAGGCGGCCAGCGGAGCGAGCGCGAGCAGCGTGGCCGTCGGGTAGCAGCCGGGGTTGGCGACGAGGTCGGCGGCGGCGATCTGGTCGGGGTAGAGCTCGGGCAGCCCGTAGACGCCGCAGCCGAAGAGCTCCGGCGCACCGTGCGGGCCGTACCAGCGCTCGTAGGCGTCGCGGTCGAGCAGGCGGAAGTCGGCGCTGAGGTCGACCACGCGCACCCCGCGCTCGCGCAGCTCCTCGACCACGGGCGCCGAGGCGCCGTGCGGGTAGGCGACGATCGCGGCGTCGACGCGGCCGTGGACGTCGAGGTCGAGCTCCTCGAGCACGGCGTCGACGCGGTGGTGCGGGTACAGCTCGCTCAGCCGGCGCCCGGCGTCGCTGCGGCTCGTCACCGCATGCAGCTCGAAACCGGGATGGCGCTCGATCAGCCGCGCGGCGAGCGCGCCCGCATAGCCCGAGCCGCCGGCGACGAGCACGCGCGGCTCAGCCACGCAGCTCACCCCCCAGCTCCTTGTCGAGGCGCGCCAGGATCTTCTCGCGGACCGGCAGGACGTCGGCGTCGCTCAGCGTGCGGTCGCGGGCGCGGAAGGTCAGCGCGATCGCAAGCGAGGTGCGCCCGGCGGCGACCTGCTCGCCCGTGTAGACGTCGAAGACCTCGGCGCGCGCGAGCAGCCTGCCGCCCGCGGCGCGCACCACGTCGAGCACGGCCGCCGCCGGGACGCCCGCGTCGACGACGACCGCGATGTCCTCGCGCAGCTCCGGAAACGACGTGAGGTCCTCGTAGACGGGGATCGCCCCCGCCTGCGCGATCGCGGCGTCGAGGTCGATCTCGAACGCCGCGACGCCGTCGAGGTCCCAGGCGGCCGCGACGAGCGGGTGCACGTCGCCGACCCAGCCGATCTCGGCGCCGGCGACGCTGACGGTCGCGCTGCGGCCCGGGTGCAGGAACGGCTGGGGCTGCGCGGCGAAGGACCCCTCGGCGCGCAGCGCGTGCAGCAGCGCCTCGACGTAGGCCTTGGCGGCGAACACGTCGCCGGGCACGAGCGCCGCCAGCGCGCGGTGCTCGTGGGGCAGCCTCTCGCCCGTGGCGAGGTAGACCGCGCCGGACTCGTAGAGCCCGCGCACGCCCTGCCCGCGGGCGGCGTTGTGACGCGCGACGTCCAGCAGCGAGCCCAGCAGCGTGGTGCGCAGGACCGACTGGTCCTCGCTCATCGGGTTCTCGATGACGACGTGGCGCCGGCGCGGGTCGCCGTCGGGCAGCCGCAGGCGGTCGTCGCGCTCGGGCGCCTCGAAGCTCCAGCCGACGATCTCCAGCAGCCCGCGATCGGCGAGCACGTCCTCGGCGCGCCTGCGCAGGCGCTGGGCGACCGTCAGCGTGCCGACCGCGCCGCGGCGGCTGGGCAGCGTGGCCGGCAGCTGGTCGTTGACGCCGTGCAGCCGCGCGACCTCCTCGATGAGGTCGGCCTCGCGCGTGACGTCGTTGCGGCGCCAGTGCGGGACCGTCACGTCGA
>JAXDFS010000085.1:0-4373 GCA_034665465.1 Solirubrobacteraceae bacterium | reverse complement strand
CGACGACTTCTACGACCGCGAGGTCCGGCTCGTCGCCCCGATCACCGCCCCGACGGTCGCGCTGGACCGGCGCTAGGCGGCCCGCTCAGGGCACGGGCAGCGGCACCGGCGGGGCGGGCGGGCCGGGATCCTCCTGCGGGAAGGCCGCGAACGCCAGCGGCGCGAGCGTGTCCAGGCGGCTCGCGGCGAGGCCCGCGTAGGAGAGCGTGTAGAGCCGGTCGCCGATGACGAGCGAGCGGCCGATCGGCGGCGCGAAGTCGCCCGTCGCGGTCTTCGGGTGCGTCACGCGCCCGGCCTCGGCGAGGCTCGCCGCGCCGACGCGGAAGCCGACCGCCCCGGTGAACGTCGGGCCGCTGGGCCCGAACGTCTGCAGCGGGATCACCGCGAGGGCGGTCGGCTGCCAGAACAGGAACGCATGCGGGTCGAACTCGGCGTCCGAGGAGGAGCCCTCGCCCAGCGACGCGGCCGCCGTCCGCACGGGGTTGCGCAGGTCCGAGACGTCGAAGAGCTGCAACTGCGTGCCGAGCGTGCGCCCCTGCGCGCTGGCGTCCTGGCCGACCCCGAGCAGCAGGTTCTCGGAGATCGGGTGCAGGTAGGCGGAGTAGCCGCGGATCTTCAGCGTGCCGAGCACCCGCGGGTCGGCCTTGTCGGAGAGGTCGAGCGTGTAGAGCGGGTCGATCTGGCGAAAGGTGACCACGTACCCCTTGTCGCCGGCGAAGCGCACGGCGTAGATGCGCTCGCCCCTGCCGAGCCCGTCGACGCGCCCGAGCGGCGCGAGGCGACCGCCGTTCTCGGCGAGCACGGTGACGAAGCTCTGGCTCTCGCCGGTCTGCACGCCGTCGAACCACTGCGGCTCGTCGGTCGAGGCGACGCGCAGGGCGCCGTCGAACTCCGACATCGAGTACTGGTTGAGCACGAAGCCGGCCACGTCGCCGCTGGAGGCGTAGCTCGTCTCGCCGGGCTTGGAGGCGTCGAAGCGGTGGATCTCGGTGCGCATCTGCGACGGCACGCTGCGGCCGTCCTCGAGCGCCGGGACGTAGCGCTGGCTGGCGACGTACAGGCCGGTCGGCGAGCCGTAGACCATCTGCGCGCCGGCCATGATCGCGTCGCGGTCGACCGAGAACAGGCCCTTGTCGAGATCGATCGTCAGGACCGTGAGCAGGTCCAGGCCCGAGAACGCGCGCGGGTGACGGACGTCGTCGCAGGCCACGACCGAGCGGCGGAACGTCCGTCCCGTCAGGCGGCTGCGCAGCACCGTGCGCGGCACCCAGCGGCGCACGCCGGTGCTGCCGATCGCAGCCGGGCGCACGAAGGCCGGCGAGGAGCCGACCACGACGCGCGCCGTGCCGCCGGTCATCCGCGCGTCCACGAGCGCGCCGTCGACGGTCATCGAGCGCCGGACGGTCATCGCCGCCGGGTTGGCGATGTCGACCTCGGTCAGCACGACCTTCGACGACCCGAAGAACGGCTCGCCGACCTTGGCGGCGGCGCCGATGATCGGCCCGCCGCCGAACGACGTGCTCATCACGAGCGCCGTGTCGCCGCGGATGAAGAGCTCCTGCCCGCCACCGGTCAGCTCGAGCGAGCCGACGAGCACCGGCGCGGCGCCGGTCACGTCGAGCGCGCGCAGCGCGCCGCCGGAGATCGCAAAGACGTGGCGGCCGTCGGTCTTGACGATGTCGGGCTCGTCGACGCCGGCCTCCTGCACGTTGGTCGTCGAGAAGGTCGGCGTCGCGCCGCCGCCCGCCTTGGACTCGGCCGCGGCCGGCACCTGCGCCTGCGGGGCCGCGGTGTCGCTGAGTGCCTGGACCCCGGCGGCGGGAGGGCTGAGCACCTGCGGCACGACGGCCGAGACGCGCGTGGGCACGCCGGTGCCGCCGCCTGTGCGCCGCGCGTTGCGACGCGCGTAGTGCAGCAGCGCGCCGCAGGAGTTGAAGGCGGGCAGCGCCGAGGGCCCGCGCTTGCGCGCGACCGCCGCCGGCGCGGTCGCGGGCGCCGCCAGCGCGAGCGTCGCGAGCAGGGCTCCTGCGGTCAGCATCGTCCGGGCGGGGCCGGGCGTCCTGCTCTGCGTGGTCATCGCTTCCTCCGTATCGCGCATACAGACACTACGCTCGGCGGCGAGGACCGTCACACGGCGGGCGGCAGCACGCCTCCGCGCACAGCGGCCCGAGCGAGCTCGCGGGCGTCGGCGAACGAGTCGCGCGAGCCCATCAGGACGATCCCGATGCGGTGCCCGCCGCGCTGGATGACCGTCACGAGGCAGAAGCCCGCCGGCCCGGTGTAGCCGGTCTTCAGGCCGATGACGCCGGGGTAGCGGTCGCGCAGCAGGTGGTTGGTGGTGCGCAGCGTGAGCTTGCGCCCGCCGCCCGGCCAGACGCGCGCGAAGCGGTGGCGCGCGATCCGCGCGATCCGCGGATCGGCGATAGCCCGGATCGCGAGGACGGCGAGGTCGGCCGGGCAGGAGCGGTCGCGCGGGTTCAGGCCGTGCGGGTCGACGTAATGCGTGCAGCTCAGCCCGAGCAGCCGCGCGCGGCGGTTCATGAGCGCGACCCACGCGCGCTCGGATCCGGCGCCCGCGATCGCGAGCGTCACCGCGGCGTCGTTGCCCGACGAGATCAGCAGCCCCTTGAGCAGCACCTCGGCGCGAACCATGCGGCCGGGGCGCAGGCCGCCCATCCGCGAGCCGCCGACCTGGTCGGCGCGCCGGGGGATCCGCACCAGGTCGCGCGGCCCGAAGCGCTCGACGGCCAGCAGGGCCGTCATGAGCTTCGTCAGGCTCGCCATCGGCCGGATCCGCAGCGCGGCATGGCGCCAGAGCACCCGGCCGTCGGTGAGGTCGAACGCGAGGCCGGCCCGCGGGGCCGGCTTCAGGCGCAGGCGCCCGAGCAGGGCCGGATCGGCGAGGTCGACGCTCGCCGCGCCCGGGGGCTGCGGCAGCGGCCCGACCGCGGCCTGCGCCGGCGGGCGGCCGATCACGGGCGGTAGCCGCGCGACGGTCGTGCGCGTCGTCGCGGGCGCGCCGCCCGAGCCGCGCAGCCCGCCTGCCATCAAAGCGCCGGCGACCACCACGGCGGCCAGCGCGGCCAGCGCGGCGATGCGGCGGCGGCGATGGACCGTCACGACCGCGCCGCGCTGGGGATCAGGCCGCGGCCTCCGCTGCCGCCGCGCCCGCCGCGGCGGGCTGCTCAGCAGCATCGGCCTCGGCGGCGGGGTCGACCTTCGCCCCCTCGCGGGCCCACGGCTCATCGAACTCGACCCGCCACTTGCCGTCCTCGCCCTGTTGCAGGGCCAGGCGGGCGCGGAACGAGCGCCCGCTGCGGCCCTTGAAGCCGGTCACCGGCTTGGCCGTGCGGCCCGTCGCGATGAGCTCCTTCGCCACCGCCATCGGCAGCGTCTTGGAGGCCTTGGACTTCCAGATGACGAAGCCGCAGCCCGGGTCCTCGCGCGACCAGCAGGAGAAGCCCTTGCGGTTCTCGACGATGTCGTGGCCGCAGATCGGGCACGGACCGAGATTCGCCCGCGGGATGCGAACGTCCTTCAGCTTGGCGTCGAGGTCCTGCACCGTGGACTCGGCGAAGCCCTTGATGTCGGCCATGAAGGTCTTGCGCGGCTCCTCGCCGCGCTCGATCATCCCCAGCCGCCGCTCCCAGTCGCCGGTGAGCGACGGCGACGTCAGCGGGTGGTCGCCCAGCAGGCGGATGACGTTCAGGCCCTACTCTGTGGCGACGAGGGCGCGCGCGTCGCGCTCGACGTAGCCGACGTCGATGAGGCGCTCGATGATCGAGGCGCGCGTCGCCGGGGTGCCGATCCCCGACTCCTTCATCGCCTCGCGCATCTCGTCGTCGTCGACGAGCCGGCCGGCGGTCTCCATCGCGCCCAGCAGCGACGCGTCGGAGTAGCGCCGCGGCGGCTTGGTCTCCTTCTCGGCGGCGGCGACCTCGCGGGTCTGCACGTCCTCGGCGAGCACGAGCTTGGGGAGCTGCTGGTCGCGGCCCTCGTCGTCGTCGTCGGCGGTCTCGCCGCCGCCCGCCAGCTCGCCGTAGACCCCGCGCCACCCCGGGACGATCAGGACCTTGCCATGTGTGCGGAAGATGTGGCCGGCGACCGTCGTCTCGACCTTGGTGTTCTCGAAGACGGCCTCCGGGTGGAAGACCGCGAGGAAGCGCCGCGCGACCATGTCGTAGATGCGGCGGTCGTCGTCGGAGAGCTTCTCGAGGTTGTGCGTCGAGTTCGTCGGGATGATCGCGTGGTGGTCGCCGACCTTGTCGTCGGCGACGACGCGCCCCAGCGGGAGCATGTCCAGGCCCTGCACGTAGGCGGCCGAGGACTGATACTCGCGCCCGGCGCCGCCGACGTGGCCGGCGATCGCCTTC
>JAXDFS010000084.1:0-8562 GCA_034665465.1 Solirubrobacteraceae bacterium | reverse complement strand
GGCGACCCCGAGGTGCTGATCCTCGACGAGCCCGCGAACGGTCTCGATCCGGAGGGCATGCGCTGGATGCGGGGGCTGCTGCGCGGCTTCGCCGACCGCGGTGGCACCGTGCTGCTCTCCTCGCATCTGCTGGCCGAGGTCGAGGCGGTCGCCGACCGGATGATGATCATCGGCGGCGGACGCATCCAGGCCCAGGGAACCCGCGCCGAGCTGTTCACCGACTCCGGGACGATCGTCGAGGCGGACGACGGCGCCGGGCTCGACGCCGCGCTTCGGCACGCCGGCCTGGCGATGCACCCCGCCGACGGCGACCGGCGGCTCGTCGATGCCGAGCCCGAGGCCGTTGCCCGCGCCGCGATGGCCGGCGGGGTCGTGCTGCGTCGCCTCGCCCCGGCAGAGGGCGCCGGACTCGAGCGCCTCTTCTTCGAGCTGACCACCTCCGGCGCGAGCACCCCGGCGCCGAGCACCGATCCGATCCATCCCGAGCTGGCAGGAGCACTCGCATGAGCACCACCACCCTCGCCGCACCGATCCGCGTGAACACCGCCGGTGTCCACGCCCGCCCCGGCCTCGGACGCCTCGTCGCTGTCGAGCTGCGCAAGATGGTCGACACCCGCGCGGGCCTCTGGCTGCAGATCGCCACGGTGGCGCTGACGGTGGTCGTCGTGATCGTCCGCTGCTTCGTCGGCGACGCTGCGGACCACACGTTCGCGTCGGTCCTGGACGTCGGGCTGCAGCCGGCGGCCGTCCTGCTGCCGGTCGCCGGGATCCTGCTCGTCACCTCGGAGTGGTCCCAGCGCACCGGGCTGATCACGTTCGCGCTCGTGCCGGTGCGCTCGCGCGTCCTCGGTGCCAAGCTCATGGCGAGCCTCGTCCTCGCCCTTGGGATGCTCGCGATGTCCGTCGCGGTCATCGCCGCTGGTGTGCTCGTCGCGTCGCCGGGGCTCGAGGGGACCTGGACGGACGTCGCGCCGTTGATCGGCCAGTCGGCCGTCTTCCTGACCACCGGCATGGTCGTCGCCTTCGCGTTCGGCGCGATCCTGCTCGCGTCGGCGCCCGCCCTCGTCGTCCTGTTCGCCCTGCCGATCGCGTGGATGGCCGTCGCCTCGCTCTCGGTCTTCTCCGGCGTCGCCCCGTGGCTGGACACCGCGCGCGCCCTCGGCCCGCTGCACCGGGAGGTGCTGAACTCGACCCAATGGGCCCACGCCGGCACCGCGCTCGCCCTCTGGATGGTCCTGCCGCTCATGATCGGGATCTGGCGGATCACCCGCCGAGAGGTCACCGCCTGAGGCGGTCCGCTGGAAGGATGCGACCCCGGCGAGCTTCGGCCGCCGGGGTCGCCTCACGTAACCCCTCCCCGGCGCGTTCATCTCAGGACATCAAACTCGCACGGGAGGAGCCCCGATGAGCAGGACGCACACGGTCGCCGAATCGCCACTCGGCGACCTCATCCTCGTCGCCGAGGACAGCACGCTGAGCGGGGTCTACTTCCCGGGGCACTGGACCAGCCCGGACCCGGCCACGTTCGGCGCGCGCACCCGCCGCCGGCTCGCACAGGTCGAGGAGCAGCTGCGCGAGTACTTCGCCGGCGAGCGCACGAGCTTCGAGTTGCAGCTGCGCACGATTGCGACGGCGACCGCGTTCCAGCGACTGGTCTGGGATCTGCTCGACCGGATCCCCTACGGGCAGACCACGACCTACGGCAGCCTCGCGGCCGAGCTCGGCAACCCGATGCTCGCGCGCAAGGTCGGCAACGCCGTCGCGCACAACCCGCTCTCGGTGATCGTCCCCTGCCATCGCGTCGTCGGCAGCGACGGCAGGCTGACCGGCTACGCCGGCGGGCTGCAGCGCAAGCGCTTTCTCCTGGACCTCGAGGCCCTGCAGCAGACCGTGACGTGACGGCGCTGGCGCACACGGCGCCCATGAGCGCCGAGGCCACGCTGGCCTTCCTCGGCGGGCGAGCCATCCCGCACGTCGAGACCTTCGAGGCCGGTCGCTACACGCGCACCCTCCGCGCGCCCGGCGGGCCCGCCCGGGTCACGCTCGCCGCCGATGGCACAACGGTCTGCTGCGCCACGGAGCTCACCGACGAGCGCGATCTCGACGTGGTCATCGCGCGCGTGCGCCACATGCTCGATCTCGATGCCGACCCCCGCGCGGTCGACGCGCTGCTCGGTGACGATCCGGTCCTCGCAGCGCTGGTCGCGGCGCGTCCGGGGCTGCGCTCGCCGGGCGCCGGCGACGGATTCGAGATGGCGATCCGCGCGGTCGTCGGCCAGCAGATCTCGGTGAGCGCTGCGCGCACGATCCTCGGGCGCATCGCAGCCGAGCACGGAACGCGGGCATTCGACGACGGCGTGTCGTTCCAGCTCTTCCCGAGCGCGGCCCAGCTCGCAGTCGCCGACCCGCTGTCGCTGCCGATGCCGCGCTCTCGCGCGCGCACGGTGCTCGCCGTCGCCGGGGCATGCGCGTCGGGTGAGCTCAGCCTCGGTCCCGACGCCGACCGTGGGCGCGAGCATGCCGCGCTGCTGGCGATTCCCGGCGTCGGTCCCTGGACGGCCGGCTACATCCGGATGCGCGCGATGGGCGACCGCGACGTCCTGCTCGCCACCGACCTGGGCGTGCGCCGGTCGGTACGCCTGCTCGGCGCCGACCTCGCGGACGGCCGCCCGGCGTGGGCGCCCTTTCGCTCCTACGCGACGCATCATCTCTGGGCCGCAGGTCACCATCGGCTGCGGCGCGTCAGCGCCGGCGCGCCCTGACCGACCCGAGCCACGCCTTCGCGGCGAGCCCTGCGACGAACAGCAGCGCCACGGCGAAGATCACCGATCCGACGCTGCCCCCGAGACGAGAGCTGTGATCGGCGGCGGTGGCGGGATCGCGCAGCAGGATGACGGCGAAGGGCAGCAGCGCGAGCGGGATCAGCCAGCCGCACCAGCGCCACAGCCTGCCGGGGGCGCCCCAGCGCTCCGGCATGACGAGGCTGAGGAACCCGATCCCGAAGACCAGTCCCATGATCGCGCAACAGCCCGCCGCCAGGCGCTCGAAGCGGTCCGCAGGCGGATCGAGGATCGACACCGTGGTCGCCGCCACTCCCGTGATCAGCAGCGGGATCCCGCACATCAGCGACGTGTAGACGGTATCCCCGCGGCCTTTTCGGACGAATCGGCCCATGCCCGACGCTATCCGATCGCCGGGCCGCCCAGGGCGACGTCAGTAGTAGTGGCGCCGGCCACCGACGGCGTAGCCGAGGGTCCCCAGGAGCGCAAGGATCAACCCGATGATGATGCACAGCCCGCCGATCCTGCCCAGGACGTGGTACTGCGGCTTCAGGGCGGCGACGATGAGCAGGAAGATGCCGAAGCCGATCATGAGCGCTGCCGTCCTGTGGTCGTGGGCGCGGGCAAGAAGCGCCTGGGCGGGCCAGGCCGCCGGATCGTAACGATCCGCCTCGTGTACGGGCTCCCCGGACAGGCCCGGTCTCACACCGCCCGCCCCCAACAAACGATCTACACGGAATGCATTGTTGCGTGACGTGCAAGTTTGGGTATGCTGCATGGCATGACCACGTCAGCACCGGCTGGGCGCCGGGACCGCAAGAAGGCCGAGACCCGCGAGGCCCTGCGCTGGGCCGCGCTGCGCCTAGCCCTCGAGCACGGCTACGAGCAGCTCACCGTCGAGGCGATCACCGAGGCCGCCGACGTGTCGCTGCGGACCTTCTTCAACTACTTCACCTCCAAGGACGACGCCCTGCTCGGCCCGGACCCCGATCGCGCCGCGCTGCTGGCGGCCGGGCTGGCGGAGCGCCCAGCGGGCGAGGCCCCGGTCGTGGCGCTGCGCGCCGTCTTCTGCGAGCTGGCCGAGTCCTTCGCCGAGCGCCAGCCGATGTGGCAGGCGCGCATGGAGCTCGTCCGGGCCAACCCGCAGCTGTGGCCGCAGATGCACGCCGGCTTCACGGAGTTCGAGCGCACGCTGACAGCAGCCGTGGCCGCCCGCACCGGCTGCGATCCGGCCGTCGACCTGTATCCCGGCGTGGTCGCGGCCGCGGCGGTCGGGGCGATGCGCGTCGCGGTGGCGCAGTGGCGGGCCACCGGCGGGAGCGCATCGCTGCCAGACCTGGTCACCAGCGCGTTCGACGTCCTCGCCGCCGGGCTGACCGCACCCTCACCCATCACCACGCAGGGAGCCTCGCGATGAACCCGATCGTCGGAACCGAGGCCACCCAGCCCGCGCTTTCGCACCGCCAGATCCTCACGATCATGTCCGGCCTGCTGCTCGGCATGCTGCTCGCCGCGCTGGACCAGACGATCGTGTCCACCGCGCTGCCGCGCATCGTCGGCGACCTGCACGGCCTCACGCACATCGCGTGGGTGACGACCGCCTACCTTCTCGCCGCCACCGTCACCACGCCGCTGTGGGGAAAGCTCGGCGACCTGTTCGGGCGCAAGTACCTCTTCCAGGCCGCGATCGTGATCTTCCTGATCGGCTCGGCGCTGTCGGGCGTCGCGCACTCGATGATCGAGCTGATCGCGTTCCGCGGCTTCCAGGGCCTGGGCGCAGGCGGGCTGATGGTCCTCGCCCAGGCGTCGATCGCCGACATCGTCCCGCCGCGCGAGCGCGGCAAGTACCAGGGCTACTTCGGCGCGGTCTTCGGCGCGGCGAGCGTCGTCGGCCCGCTGCTCGGGGGCTTCTTCACCGACCAGCTGTCGTGGCGCTGGATCTTCTACATCAACGTCCCGATCGGGATCATCGCGCTCGTCGTCACCACAGCGGTGCTGCCCAACACGATCGCCAGGGCCAAGCCTGCGATCGACTACATCGGCTTCTCGGTGCTGGCCGCGGCGATCAGCTGCCTCGTGCTGTTCACCACCTGGGGCGGCGCCCAGTACGCATGGGGATCGCCGCTGATCATCGCCCTGATCATCGCCACGGTCGTGCTGCTCGGCCTCTTCTTCCTCATCGAGCGGCGCGCCGCCGAGCCGGTCATCCCGCTCGGGCTGTTTCGCAACCGGACCTTCGACGTCGCCAGCGCCGTCAGCTTCATCATCGGCCTGGGGATGTTCGGCTCGATCATCTACCTGCCGCTGTTCCTGCAGCTGGTATCGGGCGCCTCGGCGACGAACTCCGGCCTGCTGATGCTGCCGCTGATGGGCGGGCTGCTCGTCGCCTCGATGGCCAGCGGCCAGGTGATCAGCCGCACCGGGCGCTACAAGGTGTTCCCGGTCGCCGGCACCGCGCTCGCCGCGCTCGCCATGTTCCTGCTGTCGACGATGAGCGCGAGCACCCCGCGCCTCGTCGCATCCGCGTGGATGGTCGTCCTGGGCGTCGGGCTCGGCCTGGTCATGCAGGTCATGGTGCTCGTGACCCAGAACTCCGTCGACCGCGGCGATCTCGGCGTCGCGACGGCGACCGTGTCGTTTTTCCGCTCGGTCGGCGGCTCGGTCGGCGTCGCCGTGTTCGGCGCGCTGTTCACCAGCGGGCTCGCCAACAACCTGGCCCACGACCTGCCCGCGAGCGTCGCCGGCAAGCTCGCCGGCAGTGGCGGCGGCAGCCTGCAGCTCGTGGCGAAGCTGCCGGCCGACCAGCAGCTCGCCTACAAGACCGCGTTCGCCGACGCGCTCACGACCGTCTTCACCTATGCCCTGCCGATCATGGTCGTCGCGTTCCTGCTGACGTGGCTGCTCAAGGAGATCCCGCTGCGCGGCCAGGTGCACACCGCCGACGACACCGCCCGCGAGCTCAGCGCCGCCGCCGCGCCGGGCACCGCCGCCCCGCAGGCCGCGGGCGGCGCGCGGACCCTTGCGGAGAGCTCCGCATCATGAGCCCGACGACACACGCCTCGCTCGGCACGTTCGTGAGCGACGACCCGCGCCGCGAGCTGCGCAGCGAGCGCGAGCTCGGAGACTGGTGGCTCGGAGACGGCTATCCCCCGCCCGGCTGGCGCGCCGCCTGGCTGCCCGCCACCGGCGAGCTCTACGTGCAGCGCCTGGGCGGCGTGCGCCCCGGCGGGCGCGTGACGGTCGTCGCCCGGTTCGCCGACGAGCAGGCGCTCGACGAGCACTTCGCCGGCTGGGAGGACGTCTGCGGCACTCCCGGGTCGATCCGCTGGCTGCTGGACCGGCTCGGCATCGACGACGCCCAGCTCCCCGCGACGGCGGGCGCCGGGGAGGCATGAGCCCAGCGGCGGCGGCGGCCCTCGCGCCGCAGACGGACCCCTACGCACGGCGGCTGCGCACCAGCATCCTCGGGCTGCTGGTCATCATCGCCGGTGTCGCCGCGCTCATCAGCGCGCTGCCGGGCCTGGACGAGATCAGCCGCCCGCTCGCGCACGCCTCGGCGACCTGGCTGCTGGCCGCGGTCGGCCTGGAGTACCTGTCGTGCACGGGCTACGTGCTGACGATCCTGCTCGCGTTTCCCCGCGGGCGCAGCCGCCCGACCGCGCGCCTGGCGTGGGCCGAGCTGGCCGCCAACGCGGTGCTGCCCGCGGGCGGGCTGGGCGGGCTCGGGCTCGGGGCCTGGGTCCTCACGCGCAAGGGCGTGCCCTCGGCGCGCATCGCCGAGCGCTCGACGGTCGTGTTCATGCTGACGAGCGCCGCCAACGTCGCCGCGCTCGTGGCCGTCGGCCTCGGACTGGGTCTCGGCCTCCTCGACGGCCCTCACGCCGCCGCGCTGACGCTGGCGCCGGCCGCGATCGGCCTCGCCCTGTTCGCCGCGGTGCTCGGCGGCGCGCGGACCGCCGAGCGGATCGCCGGCCGTTCGCGGCGCCCGCGCGTCGCCGCCGCGCTCACCTCGCTCGCGCGCGGCGTGCACGCCACCAACGCGGAGTTGCGCCGGCGCGACTGGAAGCTCGTCGGCGCGGTCGGCTACTTCGCCTTCGACGTCGCGACGCTGGCCGCGACGTTCGCGGCGATCGGCGTGCATCCGCCGCTCGCGGCGATCGCGATGGCGCACCTCGTCGGCCAGCTCGCAAGCTCGATCCCGATCCCCGGCGGCATCGGCGTCGTCGACGGCGGCCTCGTCGCGGCGCTCGTCCTCTATGGCGTCGCGCTCGCTCCGGCGACCGCGGCGGTCCTGCTGTACCGGGCGATCTCGCTCGCCCTGCCGGCGATCCTCGGCACGATCGCGTTCCTCATCCTGCGCCGCAGCATCGACCAGCCGCTCGTGCTGCGCCCCGGCAGCGACTGAGCGGCCCTCAGCGCAGCGGTGGCGGGCTGCTTTGGGCGCTGCCCGCCAGGTCCGGGTCCCAGCTGCAGACGAGGCATGCGTGCTGGAATGCCGAGCGGGCGAACGTGACCGCCGTCGTGTGCGGATCGGCGGCCGCGATGACGTCGTCCCAGTCCAGGACGTACTCGCCGAGATCGCCGTCCCAGCGCGCGGCCGGCGGCTCGAGCTGCGCTTCCGCGAAGCCCTCCGGCGCAGGATGCGCGTACGCGTAGAACGCCGCCTTCGGGTAGCGCGCGTCGCCAGGCCACCATCCGAGTGCGACCTCCTGGGCGTCCATCGCGTTGCGCATGATGAAGTCGTCCGCCGGCGGCTCGGCGGGCGCGCCGGAGAACAGGTTGACGGCGAGGTCGAAGGAGCCCCACCAGGCGTTGACCGGTGTGCAGCGGCCGCGGTAGGGCGCGCGCACCTCGGCGAGGACGAGCGCGACGCGGGTGGCGACCGCGTGGTAGGTCCGGACCTGCGCCGGGTCGTAGGTGGCGTGCTCCTCGTCCTCGTCCAGCGGCGTCGTCCACGGCGTCTCCTGCGGTGTCAGGTTGATCTCGAAGTCGCCCGCGAGCTCGCGCACCGCCGCGAGCAGCTCGCGCGTGACCTGTCCGACCGGCCGGTCCGGGGCGAGCGCGATGCGGCGCGCGCGCCCGTCGCTGTGCTCGACGACCGCCTCGTGCTCGCGCAGGTCCAGCGCGGCGACGAAGCCGCCCGAGCCGTCGGGCGCGGGTAGCAGCGACGTCTCCCAGCCGCGGGCGCTGAGGCGCAGCGCCGCGTGCTGGAGCTGAGGCTCGGGCGGGGCCAGCGCGACGGCCAGCTTGCCCAGGACCTGCGTGTGGGCGTGCAGCGTGTCGCAGGTCGCGCTCCACGCCTCGAAGGGAAGCTCTGGCCAGTCTGCGGGCATGAAATCGGCTCCTTTGGTGCGCCGAGGCGGGGGTTCACAGGGGGGCTGATGATGACGGCCCGGATGCCGCGGGCGGGTCGGCGATAATCCACCTGTGGCCGACGAGCGCTCAGACGACTCCGGCTACGTCGGCCGGACGGCCTGGGCGCGCAACCTGGCCGCGCCGGTCCGCAGCTTCCTGAGCACCGAGACCGGCGGCGCCATGGCGCTGCTCGCCGCCACGATCGCCGCGCTGCTGTGGGCCAACTCGCCGTGGTCGAGCTCCTACGAGTCGCTGTGGACGACGAAGCTCGCGATCACGCTGAGCAGCGGCCACGGAATCTCGGCCGACCTGCGCCACTGGGTCAACGAGGGCCAGATGACGTTCTTCTTCCTGGTCGTCGGCCTGGAGGCCAAGCGCGAGCTCGATCTCGGCGAGCTGCGCGAGCGCCGCCGGCTGACGATCCCGG
>JAXDFS010000083.1:0-4880 GCA_034665465.1 Solirubrobacteraceae bacterium | reverse complement strand
GTCTCGAACGTGCTGTTGCGCAGCGCGACCTCGCAGGGCAGCCCGGCGCTGCGCAGGCTGTCGACGATGTTCTTCGCGAACAGGCTGTCACAGAGCGTCTGGTAGTCCTTCGCGCGCGTGGCGGTCGCGTAGCGGTCGAGCGTCGCGCGAACCTCCTTCTCGGCGTTGGGCCCGGGCCGCAGCACCAGCACGGCGACGATCACGGCGGCGCCGAGGATCACGATGACGGCGATCCGCGGCTTGCCCTTCAGCCGCGTGAGGGGCTTCAACGGATTGGGCGGCCGCCGCCCGCGCCTGCCCGGCGTCTCGAGCTTGGCCGCGTCCTGCCGCGCGACCGGCTTGGGCCTACGGCGGCCGAGCTTGCGAAACGGCGACGCCAGCAGCCCGAGGAGCCGGCGCAGGAAACGCAACGGCCAGGTGATGATGGAGACGACGCGCGTACGCATGGGCGCGCAGACTAATGAACCGCGCGCCGACACCCGTCATGCATCCGTAAGCCGCGAATGAGAGAACTACCCCTTCACGGATGATCGTCCTCCTCCTCTTTGCCCTTCTCGCCGGTGCCGCGACCGCGGTCACCCCCTGCGTGCTGCCCGTGCTGCCGGCGCTTCTGTCCGCCTCCGGGACGGGCGGGCGCCGGCGCCCGTTCGGCATCGTCGCCGGGCTGACGGTGACGTTCACGATCACGATCATCGGCATCGCGTCCGTCGTCGACGGGGTCGGCGTCGGCGACGGAACGCTGCGGACGGTCTCCATCGTCGTCCTCGCGCTCTTCGGCGGGACGCTCCTCTATCCGCCCGCCGGCCACTGGATCGCCGACCGGATGTCCGGCCTTTCGCGCTTCGCCCCCACGAAGGACGCGGACGGCTTCTGGTCGGGCATGCTCGTCGGCGGCGCGCTCGGGTTCGTCTTCGCCCCCTGCGCCGGGCCGATCCTCGCGGCCGTCATCTCCGTCAGCGCGTCGCAGGGCACGACCGGCAAGCTCGTCGCCGTCGGCATCGCCTACGGCCTCGGCTCGGCGGTGGTCCTGCTCGGCCTGGCGCTCGGCGGCCGCCGGATCATCGACCGCGTGCGCCGCGGCGGGCGCGGGCCGGCGCTGCAGCGCGGGTTCGGCGCCGTGATGGTCCTCACCGCCGTGCTCATGCTCGCGAGCGTCGACATCCGCTTCCAGACCGCGCTGGCCGATCACTTCCCGAGCTTCCTCGTCAACCCGACGGGCGGCCTCGAGCGCTCGCGCGCAGTGGAGAGCCGTCTCGCAGACCTGCGCGGCAAGGCGAAGTTCGATGCCGCTGCCGCCAAGGCCTCGGCACCAGTCGCGGCGACCTCCGACGCCTCGCTGCCGGGTGTCAAGACCCCGGCGCTGCCGGTCCTCGGCCGGGCGCCGGAGTTCGCCAAGACGGGCCAGTGGTTCAACAGCACGCCGCTGAAGATGAGCGCCCTGCGCGGCCGCGTCGTCCTGATCGACTTCTGGACGTACACCTGCATCAACTGCCTGCGCACGCTGCCCTACCTCGAGGCCTGGGACGCGCGCTACCGCCACGCGGGGCTGACGATCGTCGGCGTCCACACGCCGGAGTTCGACTTCGAGAAGAAGGCCTCCAACGTCGCCGCCTCGATCGAGCAGAAGGGCGTCCGCTACCCCGTCGTCCAGGACAACGACTACGGCACCTGGAACGCCTGGGGCAACAACGCGTGGCCCGCGCACTACCTCATCGACGCCAAGGGCCAGGTCCGCTACACCCATCTCGGCGAGGGCGAGTACAAGGAGACCGAGGCCGCGATCCGGACCCTGCTGGCCGAGAACGGCCGGGACCGCCTCGGCGCGGCGGCGGCGCCGAAGGGCGCCATCACGAAGATCGCCGCCCAGGCGACGGCCGAGACCTACCTCGGCAGCGCCCGCGCGCAGGGCTTCTCGCCGGTCGGGCCGGCCGACGGCACGCGCGACTACCACCCGCTGCGCCCCGCCAAGCTGCCGCAGAGCGTCTTCAGCCTCGGGGGTCGCTGGACGATCACCCCCGAGTCCGCGCGCGCAGTGCGCGGCGCCACGATCAGCGCGCGCGTCGTCGGGCGCGCGGTCTACCTCGTGCTCTCCTCCCCCGGGCGGGCGCGCAGGGTCCACGTCCTGCTCGACGGTCGCCCGATCTCGGCCGCCGCCGCCGGAGACGACGTCCACGACGGCGTCGTGACCGTGCGCCGCCAGCGGCTCTACGGGCTGGTGAAGGTCGGTTCGACCCAGCAGCACGTGCTGACGCTGCGCCTGGATTCGGGCGTCAGCGGCTACGCGTTCACCTTCGGCTAGCCGACCGCCGCCGATGGGCCGACGGGGCCCGTCCCTAAGATGGCCCACATGGAAGCCTCCGAAGCCCGCTCTTGGCTGCGCTGCTATCGCTGCTGGTCGACGGACCTCGAGGTCCAGGTCCACTACGAGGGCATCCACAAGATCGATCCCGAGACCGGCGAGCGCGCCGAGCCCGTCGACGAGCTGCAGGAGGCCGTCGTGCAGTGCCTGGAGTGCATGCACGACCAGCCGCACCTGGGCTTTCACCACGGGCGCGTCGAGCCGATCGAGGACCGCTGGGAGCGGATGATCGCCGGCACGCCCTGGGTCGCCTCCTGCACCGTGACGGTCGACAGCGACGACGTCGAGACCTGCTCGGGGCCCGAGGCCGGCGACGCGCTCTCCTACGCTGCCTTCGGCGACCACGGCACGCGCGAGTTCTTCACCCACGTGCGCTTCCACAAGCACGACGGCGACGCGATCGTCGTGCACCTGCTCGTCGAGCTCTACGCGCGGTCGGCCGAGGAGGCCACGACCGTGCTCGAGGAGGCCGCTCGCGGCCAGCTCGCGATCACGTCGCTCGCCGAGGAGTCGCGGCCGCCGGCCGCCACCGGCGACGACCGCCACTGAAGCGCTACGGATAGATGCCGCGCAGGCGCGCGGCCTCGGCCACGCGCTCGATCGCGACCGAGAGTGCGGCCATGCGCCAGTCAGCCCCCAGGCGGTCGGCGGCGTCGGTGACGCGGCCGAACGCGGCGCGCAGCTGGCGGCGCAGGCGCTCCTGCACGTCCATCTCGTCCCAGGCGTAGCGCTGGTGGTCCTGGACCCATTCGAAGTACGACACCGTGACGCCGCCGGCGTTGGCCAGCACGTCGGGCACCACGAGGATCCCGCGGTCGCGCAGGATCGCCTCGGCCTCCGGCGTCGTCGGGCCGTTGGCGGCCTCGATGACGAGTTCGCAGCGCAGCCGCGGGGCGTTGTCCTCGGTGATCTGGCGCTCCAAGGCCGCCGGGATGACGACCTCGCACGGCAGCTCCAGGACATCGGCGGGCCCGACCTCGTCGGCATCCGGATAGCCCGTCAGGACGCCGTGCTCGGCCAGCCAGCGCTCGACCGCCGGGATGTCGAGGCCATCGCCGCTGACGAGGCCCGCCGTGCGATCGGAGACCGCGATGACCTTCGCGCCGATCGCGTCCAGCTCGCGCGCCGCGACCGAGCCGACGTTGCCGAAGCCCTGGATCGCCACGCGCGCCTCGCGCAGGTTCATCCCGATGCGCTCGCAGACGGCCTCCAGGACGTAGACGACGCCCAGGCCCGTGGCCGCCCGGCGCGCGGTCGAGCCGCCGAGGACGACCGGCTTGCCGGTGACGACCTCGAAGACCGAGTGACCCATCATCTGCGAGTAGGTGTCCATGAACCACGCCATCTCGCGCTCACCGGTGGCCATGTCGGGGGCCGGGATGTCCTTCTCGGGCCCGATGACCGGGATCAGCTCCGCGGCGTAGCGGCGCGTCAGGCGCTCGATCTCGCCGATGCTGAGCTCGCTCGGCGTGCAGCGCACGCCGCCCTTCGCGCCGCCGTACGGCAGCCCGAGCAGCGCGCACTTCCAGGTCATCCACATCGCCAGCGCGGCGCACTCGCCGAGGGAGACGTCGGGCCCGTAGCGAAAGCCGCCCTTCGTCGGGCCCATCGTGAGGGTGTGCTGCACGCGGTATCCCGTCAGCCCGAGGACCTTGCCGTTGTCCAGACGCACGGGGAAGTTGACCGTCAGCGCGCGGCGCGGCTCGCTGAGCCGGGTGCGGAACTCTGGGTCGAGCTCGAGCAGCGACGACGCGCGCTCGAACTGATCGGTGGCGATCCGGTAGAGCTCCGAGCCCCACTCCCTGCCCGCGGCGACCTGGTCGAGCTCGCCGATGCCCGGAATGTCGTGCGTGGCCATGTGCGGACGGTACAGTCACTGCGGTGATGCGACGCGCCACCCTGCTTGTTCTGCTGGTCCTCGCGCTGCCGGCGAGCGCCATGGCGGCAGGCCCGCCGACGGTCTCCAAGCAGGCCCCCGCCAACATCACGCAGACGGCGGCCACCCTGCGCGCGACCGTCAACCCGCGGGGCCAGGCCACCTCATTTCACTTCGAATACGGACCGACGGCTGCGCTCGGCGCCGCCACCGGCGAGGCGCCAGCGGGAGCCGGCACGACCTCGCGCGCGGCCAGCGCGCGGATCGCCGGGCTCGAGCCTGCGACGACGTATTTCTGGCGCGTCGTGGCGACGAACGCGGCGGGCGTCACCGCAAGCCCCCAGGGCACGTTCAAGACCGCGACGCCGCCCGGCACGATCCGCATCAGGGTGGCGCAGGGCACCGTCCCGTTCGGCGCAGTGACCGCCGTCAGCGGCCAAGTGCTGGGCCCACAGCCCGGCGGGGCGACCATCGCCATCGAGCGCCAGCGCTTCCCGTACAACGAGCCCTACAACCAGCTCGGCACGACCGTGAGAACCGCGGCCGACGGGACGTTCGCCTTCGCGTCGGTGGGCCCGTTCTTCGGGCCGACCCACATCCGCGCCGTCAGGCGCACCGGCCCGGCCGTCGCCAGCCCGGCAGCGA
>JAXDFS010000082.1:0-2741 GCA_034665465.1 Solirubrobacteraceae bacterium | reverse complement strand
CTCTACGACGAGCGCTTCACGACGCTGATGGCCAGCCGCGACCCCGGCGATCCGACGACGTCGGAGGACTCGCGGGCGGCTGCGCATCTGCTCGAGGGCTGGCTCGCGGCGCGCGCGACCCGGGAGGCCGGGTAGCGTTCATGGCGAACCAGAGAGCCACATGAGCAGGCAACGCCGAGAGGACCCCGGCGCCGGGCAGGATCGCTCGGCCGAGGAACGCGAGCGCGCGCGCCTGCAGCGTGAGGCTCGGCGGACCGGCACGACGCCGCCCGCATCGCCGTCGTCAGCACCGGCGCCCGCACCTGCGCCGCCAGAACCCGAGACACCGAGGCCGCGTGCCACCGAGCCCCGTCGCGAACCGACCAGATCATCAACTTCCGCCGAGCGCCCGCCGGGCCGGCGCCCCGCGTCCTCGCTCGCAGGCCGTGGGACGCCCGCACCCGCGGGCGGGCGCGAGCGGCCGCTGCGGCGCATCCAGCCCGACCCGCCGGCGCCGCCGGCGGCTGCCGCCGGCGAGCTCGAGGACCATCCGGACCGCCCGATCGGGATCCGCCGTGTCCGCCGCTCGGCGCTGCCTCGCGCCGTGGTGACCCCGCCCGCCGACGTGCCGCGCGGCCCGCGCTCGCGACCGCGCACCCGGGCGCGCCTGGTCGGCATCGGGTTCATCGCGGTGCTCGCGGTGGTGGTCGTGGGCGTGCTCATGCTCTTTCAGCCCTTCGGCAGCGCCGAGGGCGCCCCCGTGTCGGTGACGATCCCCACCGGGTCCAGCGCGCGCGAGATCGGCGATCGCCTCGCCAAGGCCGGGGTCGTGGACTCGGGCTTTCTCTTCAACCTGCGCGCGACGCTCTCGGGCAAGCGCGGCGACCTGCGCTCCGGCCCCCACACCCTGCGCCGCGACATGAGCTACGGCTCGGCGATCGCCGCGCTGAGCAAGGCGCCGCCGAAGCCGAAGGCGCCGGTGACCGTGAAGATCACGATCCCGGAGGGGCTGTCGCGCAGGGAGATCGTCCCGGTCGTCGCCAAGGCGGGGCTGAAGGGCGGCTACCTGAAGGCCTCCCAGCGCTTCGCCGGCACGCTGAGCCCCTTCCGCTATGGGGCACCGAAGGGCACGCGCTCGACCGAGGGCTTCCTCTTCCCGGCGACGTTCGAGCTGCCCCCGCGGGCGCCCGCGCGGATGCTCGTCGATCGCCAGCTCACCGCCTTCCGTGACAACTTCGCCGGCGTCGACGCCGGCCGCGCGCACCGCAAGAACCTCACCGACTACGACGTCCTGATAATCGCCTCGATGGTCGAGCGCGAGGCCCAGCTGGCAAGCGAGCGGCCGCTCGTCGCCGCGGTCATCTACAACCGGCTCAAGGACGGCATGCCGCTCGGCATCGACGCGACGATCCGCTATGCGACCGGCAACTGGTCGCGGCCGCTGCGCGAGTCCGAGCTCGCGATCGACTCGCCCTACAACACGCGCAGGCGCACGGGGCTGCCGCCGACGCCGATCGGCAACCCGGGCCTGGCGGCGATCAGGGCCGCGGCCGCGCCGGCGAAGGTCGGCTACCTCTACTACGTCGTCAAGCCCGGGACCTGCGGCAAGCACGCGTTCTCCTCGACCGACGCGCAGTTCCAGCAGGATCGCCAGCGCTACGACACGGCGCGCGCGCAGGCCGGCGGGAAGTCGCCGACGACGTGCTGAGCGAGCCCGGCGCGGCGCTCGGCGCACGCTACGGCGTCCTGGGCTGGCCGGTCGCCCACAGCCGCTCCCCGGCGATGATGCACGCCGCGGGGCTGCAGCGCTACCAGCGCCTCCCCGTGCCCCCGCCGCTGTTCGCAGAGACCGTCCGCGCCCTCGGCGCGGCCGGCTTCGCAGGCGCCAACGTCACGATCCCGCACAAGGAGGCCGCGCTCGCGCTGGCGAGCAGCGCCTCCGACGCCGCCGGCGACATCGGAGCCGCCAACACGCTGAGCTTCGGTGCCGGCGGCGCGATCCACGCCGAGAACACCGACGCTCCAGGGCTGCTCGCCGCGCTGGGCTCGGCGCCCGCGTCGGCGCTCGTGCTCGGCGCCGGCGGCAGCGCGCGGGCCGTCGTCTGGGCGCTGGCATGCGCCGGCTGCGACGTCTCGATCTGGAACCGCACCCCGGGGCGCGCGGAGGGCCTCGGCGCGCGGGTCGTGGAGCGCCCCGTCGCGGCCGAGGCGCTGATCAACTGCACGAGCGTCGGACTCGGCCGTTCGTCCACTCCCTTCAAGGACCTGCCCCTCGACGCCGATGCGCTCAACGAGTATGCGACCGTAGTGGACCTGGTCTACAGGGAAGGCGGGACGTCGTTGATCGCAGAGGCCCGCCAGCGGGGATGTCGCACCGTCGATGGCCTCGAGATTCTGGTGCGACAAGGGGCGTTGAGCTACAACCTCTGGACCGGCCTGCCGGCACCGCTTGACACGATGCGCGCAGCCGCCCGTGGCAGGCACCCAGAGCCCGATGCTTCCTGAACCCATCCCCATCAAGCCCGTCGCCCCCTCAAATCAAGGTGCTGACGGCATCACGCGGCCGCGCCACGCGGGCGGCCCCGCGCGCTTTCTGACGGATGTCATCGTCGACCTCGGCCTGGTCGCGCGCGAGCGGGTGGGCGCGGCGATCGACGAGGCGCGCCGCACCGGCCGCACGCCGGAGGACGTCCTGCTCGAGCAGGGCGGGCTGACCGCGGACGGCCTCGCGCGCGCGGTCGCCGAGCGCCACGGCCTCGACC
>JAXDFS010000081.1:0-2887 GCA_034665465.1 Solirubrobacteraceae bacterium | reverse complement strand
CGTGCGCGATCCCGACCTGCACGAGCGCGTGCGGTTCGTTCAGAACGCGATCGGCGCCGTCCCGGGCCCGCTGGACTGCTTCCTCGTGCACCGCGGGCTGCGAACGCTGCATGTGCGCATGGCCGCGCACACCGCCAACGGCCGGGCAGTGAGCGAGTTCCTGCGCACCGTCGACGGCGTGAGCGACGTGCGCTGGCCCGGCTTCGCCGGCATGGTCTCCTTCCGCCACCCAGACGCGGTGCGGATCGCAGGGGCGACGCAGCTGTTCACGCTCGCGGAGTCGCTCGGGGGCGTCGAGTCGCTGATCGAGGTGCCGCAGGCGATGACCCATCAGTCCGTCGAGGGCTCCGCGGCGGCCGTGCCCGCCGACCTCGTGCGCCTGTCGTGCGGCATCGAGGCGCACGAGGACCTCGTCGCCGACCTGCGGCGCGCGATCTAGCCTCGTGACTTCCGCCTCACGACGCTAGCCCACGCGCCGGTAGCGCATGTAGTTGACGGGCGAGGCGAACGTGCGCGTCTCGACGAGCTCCAGGCCGATCCGCTCTGCGAGCGGCGGGAAGTACGGCGTGCCTGCGCCCAGCACGACCGGGCTGACGAAGAGCCGGAAATCGTCGACGAGCCCCAGCTCGATGCAGGTCGCCGCCAGGCCGGCGCCGCCGACCGCCAGGTCGCGCCCGGGCTGCTCCCTGAGCCGCGCGACCTCCTCGCCGACGCTGCCGGTGGCGAGCCGGGCGTTGCCCTCGACGCGCTCGAGGGTCGTTGAGAACACGATCTTCGGCAGGCTCTTCCAGATGCCGGCGAACTCGAGCGTGTGCTGCTGTGCCGACGGGTCCTCGCCGGCGGTCTCCCAGTAGAGCATCTCCTCGTAGAGCCGCCGGCCGCACAGGTGCGCGCCGAGCTCGCGTACCTGCTCGTTGTGGAAACGGTGCAGCTCCTCGTCGGGCGCGGACCAGTCGATCTCGCCGCCGGGCCCGGCGATGAAGCCGTCCAGCGAGACGGTCATCGAGTAGATCAGGCTGCGGGCGAACATCTAGCGGTCGTCCATGATCGTGCCGGTCCTGTCGTCCGGCGACTGGACGTCGATCGACTCGATCTCGCCGAGCGAGTCGCTGTTGAACTTCAGCGTGACGACGTAGTGGTACTGATGGCCCTGATCGCTGCGCGTGCCGGTGCAGCGCATCGTCTGATGTGGGTTGCCGTGGTCGGCGGGACACGTGACGCTCACGCGCGTCGACGCACTCGACCGGGCCGTGATCAGCGCCGCGGCGCGCTCTTCGAGGAAGCTCTGGGGCGGCCCCGCCGACGACGGCGGGGCGGCGTCGATCGACCTGGGCTTCAGCGGCAGGCCCTTGCAACGGTAGAAGTTGCCTGCGCCGAATCCGACGGCGTCGGCGCCGTTGTCGACCGGGTTGCCGTGGTCACGTGAGGCGACCTTCAGCCGCACCACCCGCCCCTTCACGGATGCGCTGCGCAACGCGAAGGACTCGGCCAGCGTGTCGCCCGTCAGCCTGCTGTTGCCCACGATGACGCGCCTGCGATCGGGCGCCTCGTTGAGCAGCAGGACGAGGTCGTGCGCCGACGCGTCGAACCGCTCGCCGCCCGCGGCGAGCCTGATGCAGCCGGCGTCGGCGTCCTCGTTGCCCGCGACGATCGTGAGCACTCGCCGGGCACCGGAGACACTGTCGAGCTGCCGGCGGGCCACAGCGAAGGTCGGGTCCGGGCCGTCGCGGGCCAGGACCGCGCGGGCCAGGTCGCCCGAGTCCGTGATCGCGACGAAGCCCGCGCCGAAGGCGACGTGCGTGAGGTTGGCTATCGGTGGATCGGGGCTGGTCGGGTCGACCTGCAGGATGTTGGCGGCAAAGGGCTGCAGGCCGGCGCGCAGCAGTCCTCGCGCGATCTGCGCCGGCGGCTGCGCCGTCGCGATGAGGATCAGCCTGCCGGCGCTGAACGACTCGGTCTTCACCGCGGCGGTTGCCTGACGCAGGTCGAGCACCTTCAGCGCCGGCGCGTGCTGGGGATCGGCGACCTCGGTCAGCACTGCGAACGCGCTGCCCGCGAGCGTCTGCAGCGCGTCGCTGCCGTGTCCGAACTCGGTCCCGGGATCGGCATCGGCCGGCAGGCCGATCTCGCGTTTGACCGCCGCGAGGTCGATCGTCGCCAGCGTGACGGTGTTGCCCGGCACGTGGTCGAGCAGCGTCGCCATGCTCGCCGCGGGCGCCGGGCCGCGGATCGCTGTGTCCGTGGTGCTCGTGCGGACGACGGTGCCGCCCCCGCCGCACCCGGCCAGGCCGGCTGCGACCGACGCCGTCACCGCGAGCCGCAGGGCGGCGCCGTTGCTGTGCGGGCCTCCGTACACGCGAGGCCACTGTAACGCCGCATGAGCGCCAACGCGCCAACTCCGCGAGGAAGGTCCGTGGCGTCCGGGAACGCGCTCGCGTTCCTGCGCCAGTTCCCGACCACCCCTCGCCTCCAAGGAGAGACCATGTTCCGCAATCGCCTCGCCACCACCGTCCTCACCGCCGCCCTCGCCGTCGTTCCCGCCGCTGCTCTTCTGACCGCCGGCGCCGAGGCCGCTCCGAGCCACTCGATCTCCACTCCGGCGGTCCACGGGATCTGCGCGAACAGCGCGGTCGTCCTCAAGACGCCCGGCAAGGGCATCCTCGGAAACCTCGCCAAGGGGGAGACGATGATGGTCAAGCGCGTCAGCCCGACCGGCCGCTACGTGTACGGGTTCGCTCGCGGGACGGCCAACAAGAACGGCTGGATCAAGACGTCGGCGCTGTGCGACTCCCGCGTCCAGGCCTCGATCTAGAGCATCATCGTGCCGTGGAGCACCCAGACGAGCAGCGCGCTGCCGGTCGCGTGCCTCGCCTCTCCCTGGTCGGGG